>JADGRD010000009.1 GCA_017881285.1 Pseudomonadota bacterium
CGGGTTTCGCGGCTATCCAACGAATCTGGCGCGGTCTTCAATTTCAGTACCGCCGCGCCGGCGGAAGTGGTGAAGGTCGCTGATGGGCCCGCGCTCGCGTCGCCACCCGCCGCCCCGCCAGCGGCGGCGGCGGCGCTGCCCCCCGCGCCCGCGCCGACGGCATCACCCGCCCCCGCGTCACCGCCTGCGGTCGCGCGTCCATCGGCAACAATTCCCGTCGTGACAGCCGCCGCGCCGGCGGCGTCGCCGGCGAGAGCAGGTTTGGCCGTCAACGGCAACGGGGCGGCCGGCGGTGGCTCGGCGGCGCGCGCCACTCCGGGCATTCCCATCGTGCGTGCCCCCTTCGTCAGCGCGATACGCGGGGGGGGAAGAGCAGCGCCTTCGACACCGGCCAAGCCCGCGTCGCAGCTTGGACCCACGCCGGAAGCGGTGCGCGCGAACATCCAGAACATGGCGGGAAAGCTCGACAAGAGCACACACTTCGAGATCCTGGGCGTGGGACAGAATGCCGGCGCCGACGAGGTGGGCATTGCCTTCGTGCGCGCCGCCCGCCAGTTTCACCCCGACCGCCTGACCGGCGCCGGGGTGGCCGATCTGCAGCCCCTGGCCGAGAAGATCCTGGCCCGCATCAACGAGGCGGCGATGGTGCTCGGCAATCCCACGCGGCGGGCGGAATACGTGGCCTCGCTCGCCGCCGGGTCGGAGGTTTCGCAAAACCTGCCGACCCTGCTCGAGGCCGAGAACATGTTTCTCAAGGGCGAGGTCTTTCTCAAGAAGGGCGACTACCCCAAGGCCATCGAGGCGTTCACCTCGGCCGCCAAGGGCAACCCAGATGAACCACAGTACCAGGCCTACCTGGCTTGGACGCGCTTCGAGGATCCGCGCGCGCGCAAGGAAGTGATGGTCCGCGAGACGCTCAAGCTGCTGGAGGGCGTGCTCAAGGAGCGGCCGAAGTTCGTGCGCGGCTACTACTGGGTCGGGCAGCTCTGGAAATTCCTCAACGAATCTCCCAAGGCCGAGCAGGCCTTCCGCGAGGCCGTGCGGATCGATGAGTCCTTCATCGAGGCTAGCCGCGAGCTGCGCCTCATCGAGATGCGCAAGACCAAGTCGCCGGCAGGCAAGCGCGGCAGCAAGGCAGATGCGGGCAAGGGCAAGTTCTGGAAGCGGTAGCTACGCCTCGCGGTCCGCGTTATCCGCGGGCTCGTCGCTACTTGCCTCGCTGGCCGTTTCGGTGGCCACGGTCATCTTCGGGTACCACTGCTCGAAGACTTCGGCGATCTGGCGAGCTTGCTTCTCGCTCGAGACGTTGAAGGACGACTGTTTGCGGTAGGCGCCTTTGAATTTCTTGAAGCGCACGATGGCGATCTTCGGCGCCCGGAAGGTGCCGGAGGCCTTGTCCAGTTCCTGGTAGAGGAACATGAGCGTCGCCCACGAGCCCTTGGTCAGTACGACTTTTTCGAGCTGCTTGCGCACCAACACGCCCTCGTCTTCGTAATCGTAGGTCAGCTCTTCCAGAGTCTCTGCCATGGGTCGCTCCTGATGGTAATGGTCCGCTATTTGCCGGGTCCGGTCTTGGCCAGGGCGCGCAGGCTGTCGGCGAGGGCGCGCCGATCGTGCGCGGAGAGTCGCGCGAATTCGATGCCCATGCCGGCGCTGTCCTTCTTGCCGGTGCCGCGGGTCACCCAGGCCACGCGGCCGGTCGCGGTCGCGGTCTTGCCCCCGCCCACCGGGATCTCCAGGGTCAGATCCTCGCCCACCTCGAACAGCAGATCGGAGCGCAGGAAAAGCCCGCCCTCGGAGAGGTCCGCAGTATCCAGACGCACACCGGCCTTGATCTTGTTGCCCGCCGCGCGCACCACCACCGGCACCAGTGCGCTCTTGCGGTCGTAACGCCGCAGGTTGCGCGTGCGCGCGGCCTGGGTCACGGCCGCAGTTCCAGCACCGCTGACGAGCGGGCCTCGAACGAAACGCGCGTGGTTTCGCTCCCGGCTGGCAGCAGCCGGCTCTCGCGCCACACGGCTTCGAATGAAACCGGGGCGCGTCCCGCGCTGGCGACGAGCTTGGCGAGAAGGTCGTGCGGAACAACGACCCAGCCACCCGAGGTCACGGCGCAGGCGATGGCGGAAGGCGCACCAAAGGGACGAATTTCCAGGAAGGTTCGCGGCGGGCCCGAGACGCGTAGGACGAGGTCGCCCTTGATGCTCATGCTGGTGCGGGCGTCGAGTGGCACCTCGCTGCTGTCCGAAACCGATGGGGCGGCGGGCACGGCAAGCTCGAGGGTCGCGGGTTCGTCGCTCTTGGTGGAAACCGCGAGCGTAAAGGTATCGGGAACCTGGCCGAGATCGAGGGGGCCGGCCTCGGCGATGACGCCGCCGACGACATCGGCCAAGGGCGGATAGACCCGAGGCGCGGGGCGCAGCGCCTCGCCCGACGGAACTTGAAGGGAAACGCCGCCGAGCTCCTCTAGGTTGACCGCCCCGCCTTGGGTGCGCAGGGCACGCGCGCTGCCCGCCACGTCACGCAACTCGCACGCGGAATCGGGCGCGGGTGCGACCAGAGGATCGACCGCGCCGAGCACGTCGGAAGATGCCAGGTCGATGGCCTCGGCGCGGAAGGCGAGCACGGACACCGCCGGGGCGCTGCCGCTCGGATAGTCGAGCCTGACCGAAACCTGCGCCAGGTGCTGGCTGGTGGTGGGGGAAGCGTCCTTGCCGTGCGAGCCGGTGTCGCATCCCAGGCCAAGGGCCGCGCTGGCGAGGGCAGCGACGCACAGTCTCCCGTGACGGAGCCGGTGGGTCGGTGACTTCTGAGGATTGTGCAAACTCATGGCGAGAACAGACAACCAGAAATTATATGCAGATTCGCCGCGCTACACTAGGGCTTGCGCGTCAAGAGCGGGCGGCGGAGGTGGAAGCGGAACGAAAGATGGTAGAAAACGACCGAAATGCCAAGAATCAATTCACAGGAAGTGCGCGAAATCGCGGCCTTGGCCCGGCTACGGCTGGAGGAGGCCGAGATCACGCGCCTGACGCATGAGCTCGACGACATCCTCGGTTACATCGAAACCGTCAAGGGCGTGGATACCGCATCGGTCCTGCCCATGACCCACGCGGTTCCGTTCGACTGCCCCATGCGGCCGGACGAGCCCGGGCAATCGCTTACCCTAAATGAGGCTTTGCAGAACGCGCCTCGTCGTCGCGAGAACATGTTCGAGGTGCCGCGCATCGTGCCGGGCACGGGGGGCGCGTAGACGTGGCGCCGGAGGTTCGGGGGGCTTCGCTCGTCGCGCTGGCCGAGGGCGTGGCCGCGAAGAAATGGAAATCGCGCGATCTTGTCGAGGCCTACCTCGACCGCATCGCCCGGCTCGACAAGAAGATCGGGTCCTTCTTGCTGGTGGACGGCGAAGGCGCGCGTCGGGCCGCGGATGCCATCGACAAGAAGATCGTGGCCGGCGAAGCGGTGGGGCAGCTTGGCGGCGTTCCCATCGGGCTCAAGGACATCTACGTCACGCGCGGGCTGGAAACCACGGCGGGCTCGAAAATTCTCAAGGGCTTCATCCCGCCCTACGAATCCACGGCCTCGGCACGGCTGGCGGCGGCGGGCGCCATTCGCCTGGGCAAGCTCAACATGGACGAGTTCGCCATGGGCTCGTCGAACGAGAACAGCGCGTTTGGACCCGTGCACAACCCGTGGGATCTCGAGCGCGTGCCCGGCGGCTCCTCGGGCGGCTCGGCGGCCGCGGTCGCGGCGTCCTTATGCGCGGGGACGCTGGGCACGGACACCGGCGGCTCGATTCGCCAGCCGGCCTCGCTGTGCGGGGTCGTCGGCGTCAAGCCGACCTACGGCCGTGTCTCGCGCTACGGCGTGATCGCCTTTGCCTCGTCGCTGGATCACCCAGGCCCCTTCGGCCGCACCGTCGAGGACGCGGCCGCGCTGCTGGAGGTGATCGCGGGTCACGACCCGATGGACAGCACCTCGATTCCGCAGCCGGCCGGCCGCTACCGGCAGGCGAGTAAGGCCGGGCTGACCGGCCTGCGCCTCGGGGTGCCGAAGGAATACTTCCAGTCTGGCATGGATCCCGAGGTCGAGGCCGCGGTGCGCAAAGCACTCGACGAGCTCGGCCGCGCCGGCGCCACTCTCGTGCCGGTATCGCTGCCGCACACGCAATACGCGATCGCGACCTACTACTTGATCTGCATGGCCGAGGCGTCGTCGAATCTGGCCCGCTACGACGGGGTTCGCTATGGGCACCGCACGGCCGAGGCGGGCTCGCTCGAGGAGCTCTACGCCAAGACGCGCGGCGAGGGGTTTGGCGCCGAGCCCAAGCGGCGCATCGTGCTCGGCACCTACGTGCTGCGCGCGGGCTACTACGAGGCGTACTATGGCAAAGCGTTGCGCGTGCGGCGGCTCATCGCCAACGACTTCGCGGCGGCCTTCGCCCAGTGCGACGTTCTGGTCACGCCGACCTCGCCCACGCCGGCCTTCAAGCTGGGCGAGCGCGCGGCGGATCCCTTGCAGATGTATTTGGCCGATATCTACACCGTCGCGCCGCCGCTGGCCGGCGTGCCGGCGCTGTCCCAGTGCTGCGGCTTCACGAAGAGCGGCTTGCCCATCGGGCTGCAAACCATCGGCCCGACGCTCGGCGAGGAAACCGTGTTCCGCCTGGCCGGCGCCTACGAGGCGCGCACGCAATGGCACCAGCGCTTGCCGGAGGATCCATCGTGAGTGGCGACAAATACGAAGCGGTCATCGGGCTGGAGGTGCACGTTCAGCTCGCCACCCACACCAAGATCTTTTCCATCTCGTCGGCCGCCTTCGGCGGCGAGCCCAACGCGCACACCGACCCGGTCTGCCTCGGCCTGCCCGGCGCCTTGCCGGTGCTGAACCGCGAGGCGGTGGACGCGGCGGTGCGGCTCGGGCTGGCCGTGGGCTCGCACGTCCGGCCGCGTTGCCGGTTCGCGCGCAAGCACTACTTCTATCCCGACCTGCCCAAGGGGTTTCAGATCTCGCAGTATGATGAACCCCTGTGCGAGGGTGGCGCGGTGACCTTCCGTCTCGACGGCGAGGTCAGGCAGATCCGGCTCACCCGTATCCACATGGAAGACGACGCGGGCAAGAACATTCACGATGCCAGCGGGGTCAGCTTCGTGGACTACAATCGCGCCGGCGTGCCCCTGTGCGAGATCGTCAGCGAGCCCGACCTCCGCTCGGCCGACGAGGCCGCGGAGTACCTGCGCGCCATTCGCACCCTGGTGCGCTACCTCGGCATCAGCGACGGCAACATGGAAGAAGGTTCCTTGCGCTGCGACGCCAACGTGTCGATCCGGCCACGCGGGGAAAGCAAGCTCGGCACGAAAGCGGAGCTCAAGAACATCAACTCCTTCAAGAACGTGCGCGACGCCATCGAGCACGAGATCGCGCGCCAGAAGGTCCTGCTCGGACGCGGCGAGCGTGTGGTGCAGGAGACGCGGCTGTGGGACCCCGACCGTGGCATCTCGGCGTCCATGCGCTCGAAGGAAGAGGCGCACGACTACCGCTACTTCCCCGAGCCGGATCTGCCGCCGGTGGTCGTCGACGAGGCATGGCTGCTACGCGCCGGTGCGGCGTTGCCGGAATTGCCCGAGGCCCGCCACGCGCGCTTCCTGGGCCTAGGGCTGTCGGCGCAGGACGCGCAGGTGTTGGTGGCCGAGCGGCCCATCGGCGACTACTTCGACCAGGCGCTGGCCGCGGCGCCGGCGCACCCCAAGAAGATCGCCAACTGGCTTATCAACGAGGTCCTGGGCCGCGTCGATGATGCGCGCAAGCTCATGGACCAGGACGTGCCCGTGCCGCCCGCCGCGCTGGCCGAGCTGGTCGAGCTGGTCGAGAAGGGCACGCTGTCGGGGAAGCTGGGCAAGGAAGTCTTCGGCCGCATGTGGCAGCAGCGGCGGCGGGCCGGCGACATCGTCGCGGCCGAGTCGGTGAGTCTCGTCTCCGACACGTCGGTCATCGAGGCAGCCTGCCAGCGCGTCGTCGAGCGCAGCCCCGACGAAGCCGCGCGTTTCCGCGGCGGCAACGTGAAACTGATGGGCTTCTTCGTCGGCAATGTCATGAAGGAGACTGGCGGCAAGGCCAATCCCAAGATCGTCGATGAGATCCTGCGCAAGCTGCTTGGCTAGCTCGTCGTCGTGCGCGCGTCCTTACCACCCTTGCCGCTCGGGCCAGCCGACGGGAGGTTGACGGCGCGTGCATGGACGGCGCGGGTGAACGGCGCACCCGCGCTCAGCCTTCCCGCCAACGTATGGATGCGCGCGGTACCCGTGTCTGCGAGGACGGCGTACGCCTGCGGCGGACGGGCAAGTTGCTCGACTGACGAGCCGGCGGCCTATCCCGGGCGCACCGCTGCGGTGGTGAGCAGGTGGCCGGAGATCTCCGACCAGCGGGCTTCGGCCAGGAAGGGGCCCTCCTGCTTGGCCAACGCCAAGGTCACGGTGACGCTGCCGTCGGGATGGGGAAGGATGGTCGCCTCCTGGAACGAAACGTAGCGGCTGATGAGGGGGTTGATGGCCTTGTACAGCGCCTCCTTGATCGAGAAATGCAAGACGACCTCCCGGCGGCGCACGGGCTCGGGGGTCGCGGCGAGCGCGGCGAGCTCCTCGGGCGTCATGACCCGGCTGCTGATGTCCGGCCGGCTGTCCCAGCCGGGCTCACTGGGCGAGGGCGGCAAGGTGGGCACGGGCTCGAGGTCGACGCCGATGGAAAGGCCGTCGAGCCTGCGGGCGGCCAGGGCCACCGCGAGGGTGCGCTTGTGGCTGATCGAGCCCGTCACGCCATCGGGCAACTCGGGCGCTCCCCGTCGGTCGGTCAGGATGGGGCCCGCGTCGAGGCCCAGGTCGCGCAAGGCCTCGTGCAGGGCGATGCGGCCAGCCAGCCAGGTCGGCTTGCGCGCGGGCGAGAGCGATTCCAGGTAGTCGCGCTCCTCTTCGGCCAGGGAGGCGAGGCCGGGAGCAAGCGAGAGAAGGTTGTCTTGCTCGACGCCGGTGGGGATGCGCACGCCCACACAACGGCCGTGCGGCAGGTCGATGCGGAAGGCGACATCGGCGGGCATGCCGCCATGTTGCCAGATCCTGGCCCCGACGAATACTAGAAGCTCATGCCCGAGCTCGGCGTCACCTTCTGCGGCTTACAGTGGGGGCAAAGGAACGAACTGTCAGAAACGAACGAACAGCTAGTGACGCCCGTCAGAAATACGGGCAGTACCGAGGCCGCCAAGCCGCGTCGCCTGCTAGGCGCGACGAGGGCGCATAGCTCAAGCTATGCAACCGAGGAGCAACGACGCGGGGGGCGCGGATCGGCGGCCAAATACGGCCGGATTTCTGACGGGCGGAACTAGGTCTAGGTCGTCCGCGCGTGCGGAAGCGGCTCAGGGAGGTGCTACCACGGGACCGTGCTGGTCGGAGCGATGGTGCCGCCGCTGACGATGCGAGCCTTGTAGTTGAAGTGCTCTTGCGCGTCGAAGCCCTTGCCCGAGCCATCGTCACCGCCCGAGGCGGCGTTGGCGTTGGTGACACCGACGACGAAGTCGACGATGGCATTGCGCACGCCGCCCGAGACATCGATGGTGTTCTGGCCGCTTCCGAAGCGCGTGCCGTAGACCGGCTTGTCGGCGCTGTCGCGATAGACGAGCTGTGCTTGCATGTGCTCCGCAGTGCCCTTGCTGCCGGTGGCGTCGGGCGTGAATTCGACCGTGACCGAGGTGGCGGCGGACGCGACCTTGATGGGAATGATGTTGCGGCCCTGGTGGTGCGGGATGGTCTTGGTGGGCGGGCTGAAGGTGCTGGTCCCATCGCCGCCCGGGAACATGTAGAACCAGTAGCTGCTGTTCCAGTTGCCCTTCACCGTGCTGCGCACGACGCTGGTCCAGCCGCCGAAATCGAGGATCGCGCCACGCGTGCCGAAGGACATCACCGCGTTGGCGGCCCCGTCGTCGCCGGCATAGCTTTGCAGCATTTGGAACACCGACTTGGTGCTGCTGATGCGTTGGTCGGGCTTGCCCGCCTTGCTGCCGTCGATCCACAGGCAGTTGACGAAACCACGGCCCATTTCCAGGTTGAGGTCGAGGAAGAAGATCTCGAGACCGTAGCGCACGATGCTGTTGACGTAGGTCTTGGCGTTCTGGTCGGAAGGACCGGCGACCGAGTCGTCGGTGTTGAGGCCCATCGACTCGATCGGCACATGCGGCATCTGCAAGGCGAGGGCCGCTCCCCAGCCCATGGTGTACTTGTTCTCCGCGTAGAACGCGCGCTGCGTGCCGAGGTAGCAGTTGTGTGCCTCGTGGATCCAGCCCGAGGCCTCGTTGTTGAAGGCCCACATCTCGGCTTGCAGGGCGTGGATGCTTTCGTGAAGCGCGCTGCCTCGGTTGGAGTCGTCGCCGGTGCCCCAGTTGCACGGACATTCCTCGCTGGATTCGAAGTTCATGTGGCCCCAGCGATCGCCCTGGTGTCCGCCTTGCCCAGAGATGGTCGCGCCTGGAATGCCGCTGTTCAAGATGACCCAGTTCATGTAGTAGCCGCGCGTCCAGTCGAGGAAGCCGGGGAATTGCAGGGTTTCCACCACGTCCTTGATTTCGCTGTTCAGGTCCTTCACGTTGAAGTTGACGACCGTGTCGGTCAGGCACGATTGCCGGCTGCCTCCGATGAGCATGGCTACGCCGCCGAAGGTGACCTGGGTCTTGTAGTCGCTGGTTGCAGCGCGCTGCTTGAGGACGGCGTCATCAGCCGGTATCTTGTCCGTGGCGAAGCACTGCGGCCACTGGCTGGTCCCGGCGTCCGTGGCCGTCGTGCCACCGGTGCCGGCGACACCGCCGGTAGCGGCATCGGCGCCGGCCACGCCACCCGACCCGGTCGCGCCGCCGGTGGCTTTCGCCGTCGTGCCGCCGGTAGCAGGGGCGCCACCCGAGCCAGGCGCGCCCCCGGACGCGGTCCCGCCCCCGGACCCGGTCGCGCCCCCGGCGGCTTTCGCCGTCGTGCCGCCGGTGGCCGTTGCGCCGCCCGTGCCGCTTCTTGTCGAGCCACCGGACCCGGAACTGCCGTCGGAGCCGGTTGGCCCCCCGGACCCGGTCACGCCACCGGACCTGGTCCCGCCGCCGGTGGTTTTCGTCGGCGCGCCACCAGAACCGCCACCGCTGCCCGAGCTGCCCGCAACCGCGGTATTACCGCCGCCACTCGCGCCCGATCCGGCGCCATTGTTGCCACACCCCAGTGCAAGCAAGCACGAGGATGCAGTGAGAATCAGCGCAAAGGGCCCTCGCATGGTGAACCTAGGTCGCGGGCGAAGCACGAAACGGCTCAACGTTCCGCCCGAGCATCGACTCCTCTACCAAGGGCTGGCGGTTCCCGACAACATCGGCGTCTCGCAGGTCGGACACGCGGAGCACTGCGGCCAGCCTGCTTCGCAGCAGCCTGAGATCGATGCCTTCATCAAGAAGTTCTTGCTCGGACAATCCGTGGACACCAAGATCAACAACACCGACGGGACGTACACCTTCGACCAAGCAAAGTGGGTTGACTGGACCGTTCCCACGCTAGACTAGATCTTGTGCCGCTTGCGCCCCGAGGTGGTCTTTCTTGCTTCTTCGGGGCAGAAGGAATCGTTTCATGAGGAGTCGGTGTACGATGTTTGTTATCGCGGCTACCGCGGTGTTGGCTGGGTGTTCGAGCAACGGTTCGGGTTCGCCATCGTCGGGTAGCGGAGGGACCAGCGCGTCGACGGGTTCGTCCAAGGGGGGCAGCGGTGGAACCCCAACCGGCGCGGGCGCCACGAGCGCGACCGGCGGAACCACGGCAACGGGTGGAAGCTCGGGCGGAGCCTCGGGTAGTGGCGGCTCGGGGACGGGCGACCAGTCCAGCGGGGGCACCGGGCAGGGCGGAACCGCGATGGGCGGCGCGCCCGGCAGCGGCGGCGTGACCGGCACGGGCGGTACGAAGGGCACGGGCGGCGCCAGTAGCGGCGGCGTGACCGGCAGCGGTGGCGCGACGGGCGCGGGCGGCGGGACCGGAAGTGGTGGCGCGCCCGGCAGCGGCGGCGTGACCGGCAAGGGCGGTACCACGGGCGCGGGCGGCGTGACCGGCAGTGGCGGCACGGGCGGCCCTACTGGCAGCGGTGGCGCGACCAGCAGCGGTGGTGCGACTGGCGGCGGTGGCGCGACGGGCAGCGGCGGCGGCACCAGCGCAGCGCACTGGGTGGGCACCTGGACCGCGTCGCCGTACTACGATTCGGGCAACCCGCCTCCGGCGTCACTCTCGAACAGCGTGCTTCGTCAGATCGCACACGTCTCGCTGGGCGGCAGCCAGATTCGCGTGCAATTCTCCAATTTGGGCGGCAATGGATCGGTCGCCATCAATTCGGTTCACATAGCGCTCTGCAAAGCCACGCCCACCGTGGACAGCACCATCGATATCGCGACCGACAAGGCCCTTGCGTTCTCTGGAACGGCGTCCGTGACCATCGCACAGGGCAAGGAGGTCTGGTCCGATCCGATTGACTTCGCCGTCCCTAATCAGGGCAACATTACCATTACCACCGCCTTCGGCAGCGTTCCGAGCCAGGTCGTTGGCCACTCGGGCTCGAGGACCACATCCTACCTAGCGAGCGGCAGCAACGTCACCGCGGCGAGCATGACATCCGCGACGGCGTTCCAGCACTGGTACTACATCTCGGGCATCGACGTCATGGCCGATGCGTCGGCCAAGGGCGTCGTCGCGATCGGCGATTCCATCACCGATGGCAGGGGGACGGACAACGACAAGAACAATCGGTGGACGGACATTCTGGCCGCACGGCTGCAAGCAAATGCCGCGACCAAGAATGTGGCAATGATGAATCAGGGGATTGGTGCAACCAATCTGGTTGGGACCTCCGGCACGGCGGCTCAGGCTCGCTTCGCCCGGGATGTATTGGGGCAAAGCGGCGTGAAGTACGCGATAGTTTTCGATGGCGTCAACGACATCGCTGGAGGCGCGTCGTTCACATCCATGGAGGCTGCCTACGACGGCATGATTAGCGCCGCGCACGCCAAGGGTGTGCTCATCTATGGCGCGACCATCACTCCGTTCGGCGGAGATGCGAGCTTCTACAGCGCGGCAAATGAGAGCGTTCGCCAGCAGGTCAACACGTACATCAAGAGCGGGGCGTTCGACGGCGTTATCGATTTCGATGCCGCGCTCACGGATGGCGGAAATCCCCCCAAGTTGCAGGCGACCTACGCCGCGTGGACCCCGGGGAATCCAGCGGGGAGCGCAGATGGACTGCACCCGGGGCCCGCGGGCTATCAGAAGCTGGGAGACTCGGTCGACCTGACGCTGTTCACGAAGTAGACGAGGGCACCCTGGCCCATCGCCGCGGAGAGCCCGACTTCAATCGACAGTAGCGCCGCCGGACGTGAACCCAGCACCGAGGCGACACCGTTTCTGGCCCAGAGAAACTAGGGCGACAGCGTGAGGGTCCCGGCGTCGAGCGAAACCTCGTAGTAGCCGTGGTCATCCCAGGTCAAGGTCGTGCTGCCTTGCTTGAGGGTTCCGCCGTTGGTCGTCACGCGCAGGTAATGGCCGGGCGGGAAGGGAGTGTTGAAGTCGGAGGTCTTCCAAGTCCAGGTCTTGTCCGTGCCCGACGTGGTTGCCGTCAGCTTGGAGAACCGGTACGCGCCGATCCAGTAGGCCGACACGTTGAGCACGGTGTCGACCCAGATGTTCCCCTGGTCCCTGGCCCATTTCACGGTTGAAGTGAATTCGGTGATGCTCACGGGTTGGTAGGCACCGTCGCTACCACCGCTGAATCCGTGAACCAGGAAGACTTGCCATTTCCCGCCGGTGACGTCGTTCTTGAATAGACCTTCCATGGTGCTCGCATTGGCGCCGGTCGCCGGAATGATGCAGGGAAGCGCCCACTGCTTGGTGCTGGGGTCTGTGGTCATGGAAATCCCCCCGCTGTTTCCAGCGGTCCGATTGGTCAGGAACTTGTTCATGGACGGGACCACGGTTTGATACGAGGCATCGCCATTCGGCGCGGCGACCGAGTACGCCGTCACCCCGAACTTGCTCTTGAGCGTGTCTTCCGCGGTCTGGATATCCGAAGCGCTCGCAGCCGATTGATGGCTCTGGGTGTGGTTACCTAGCTCGTGTCCGTCTTTCACGGCTTGCGGCCAAACACTGCTGCCCAGCTCCGTGGGCTTGTTGGTCTGCAAGTAGAACGTGTAGCGAACGTTGTTGCCCTTGTCATTGAGTGCCTGCAGGGCCGGGTAGTTCGAGATCTGCGAGGAATTGGTGTCGTCGAAGGTGAACGAGAGCGCCCCCTTGAATCCAGCCCAAGCCAGCACGGTAACCGTGGATGCGGATCCAGTAGGCTGGGCCTGGCCGCTGGCGCCCGCGGCTGGATAGCCGGAGGCGCCGACCGTGGTTCCGGTGCCACCGCCGCTTCCCGTCGTGCCGCCCGTGGCCGTGGTTCCGCCCGTCCCCGTCGCCCCGCCCACGCCACCGTCCGCGCCTCCCCTGGAAGTTGTGCCGGCCGTGCCCGTTGCCCCGCCGCCGGAGGTGCCACCCTTGCCGGTCGTGCCACTCGTGGCGGTCGTGCCACCCGATCCGGCGCCGCCCGAGCTCGTTGTCCCGCCGGAGGCCGAGGTTCCGCCTGTGCCGATCTTGCCGCCGGTCGACGTGACCCCACCCGATCCGGTGCCGCCCGAGCCGGATGCGCCGCCAGAGGAAATGGTGCCGCCGGTGGCGGTGCCCCCACCCGAGCTCGTGGTTCCCCCGCTTCCAGGGCTACCGCCGGTGCTCTCGCCGGAGCCGCCGCCAGTTTGTGATTGTCCGCCGCTCCCCGAACCGCCGTGCCCACCGGTCCCTGACGGCCCAGAGGATTCGCTGGAGGTCGTGCATCCGGCGAAGGCCAGTAGGGTTACCAGGCATGCAAGCGAAACCTTCGATGTCATGGGGAGGACTCCTCTGGTAGAGCTTTGCGTATCCAGGAAGAGTGTACCTCACGCGGCGAAATCAGCTCAGTGTCAACCAGGGAGGCCGCGAAGGTGACGTGCGGCATCGTGGTGACCAGGAGCGCCGAGGCGGGCTGGTGAGCGCCGGCCTGGCTGGCTTAGAGAACGCCGCGGTGCGGGTAGCATGGAATTGCCGCTCCGAACGCTCGACGCCGTCAAGCGTCAATACCAGCGTATCGATCTAGCGAAGCATCCCCTATTGGCCCACCGCCCCGCGCCGACGGTGGCGTCAAGGGTCGCCGAGAGCGATGAGCGAAGCCAACTCGCGCTTGACGCTGCCGCCGTACGCGGCCGCGGAATCTACTACACGCCCGCGAGCACCGTCACCAAGGCGACTTCGCACTCGAGCCCGGACCGTCACTGATCGGCCTACGACAACGAGATAGGCAGTCTGTCGATGGACGTGTTGCCCTTCGTGCGTCCGCAATCGAGGCCTTGCGCGGTCGCGCGCCAGAGCTTCCCGCAGTGGCCGCGGCGCAGCCATGCTGAAATCCCGCGGATTGCGGCAGGAAGGGATGAATGTCGAGCACCCAGAGCCAAGTGACTTTCCCGATAGCTGTCTCGCCACGTTCATCATTTGGCGCGAATCCTATCCCATGGCTCCATAGGCCTCTGTGGTGAAGTTTACAATTGGCGAAAGACCACGCGGCGTGGACGCGAGATGGGTAAGATGGATGATAATGCGGGCGTTCCGCGCTTGGCTTCTCGTCGCTCTTCTCGCTCTGCTCCTCGCGCCTGGACGTGCGCGGGCCGCGGGCTATGACGAGTTGGGCACGCTTGAACGTGGCGCCGTCGATACCGCGCTGGCGGCGCGCGGGCTTACGCTCGATCCGGCGCCCGAGGGCAAGGTGGTTGGTTTCATCCACGTCGTGAATCTGGACGTGTTCCAGCCCAGCGATGGCGGGCTGCTCGAATGGTTCAACCATTTCCACCGCACCAGCCGCGAACATCACGTGCGCCGTGAGTCGCTGCTCCTGCCTGGCATGGCCTACGACCCCAAGCTGGTGGACGAGACCATGCGCAACCTGCGCAATCGAAACCCATACAGCATCTACGATCCGACCTGGTCGAGCATCGTGGCCATGGTGCCTATCCAGGCCTCCGCGGCCGGCACCGTCGATGTCCTGATCGTCACGCGCGACGTGTGGAGCCTACGCCTCAACAGCGACTACAACTACCAACCGGGCTACCTCATCAACCTCAGTGCGTCGCTGGCCGAGAACAACTTCCTCGGCTGGCGCAAACAGGCCTCCGTGGAGTTCATCATGCACCAGGGCGACCTGTGGCTGGGCCCGACGTACCTGGATCCCAACGTGCTTGGCACGCGACTGCGCTTGACCATCGCGCTCTACGAAAGCTGGGCGCGCAAGATTGGCGAAATCGCGGCGGGAGCGCACGAGGGCTTTTCCGATTGGCAGCGCCTGGAATACCCGTTCTATGCGCTATCGCAGCGCTGGGGCGGTTTCGTCGACGGCAGCTACACCACCAGCGTGATGCGCATGATTGCGGGGACGAGCAGCACGCCGGCCGCCGTCCTCACCCGATTCAGTCCAGATCTGGGTGAGTGCGTAACCCCTGGCGGGCCGAGCGATCCCAACTCGACCTTTGTCGCCGAGTGCGCCTACCGTTCCCGTGTCGGCAGTTTCACTTCGGGCCTGACGCGTTCGTTTCCCCGGTCGCGGCTCATTCAACGGGTCACCGTGGGCAACGAAATCGGACTGGTCCGGACGTCTTTCCTGCCCGACTTTCCCACCGACCTGCGCGGCAGTTTCGCCCAGAAGTACTTCCGCATCTCCGAGCGAACCTCCGGGCTCTACGTCCAGTACGATGCCTTCACCCCACGCTACCGGACCTACCGCGATCTCGACACCTACGATCTCGCCGAGGACCTGCGCCTCGGCCCGTCGGTCACCCTCAGGTTGGGTCGAGCCAGCACCTGGCTGGGCTCCGACGCCGACTTCTTTCGCTTCAAGCTCGAGGCGCGCATCAATCTAGGACTCCTGGGCGGCTTTCAGAGCATGGGGGCGTCCTGGGAAAGCCGCGACTACAGCGATGGCCTGCGCGACCAGCTCATCAAGGCGCAGTTCTATGCGGCTACTCCGGTTCTCGCGCGCGGCATTCGCCTGGTGGCCTCGGGCTTCACTGGCTTCATGGTGGACAACTTCCATCGTGCCCAGGTCTACGTGGGTGGTCTGGAAGGTCTGCGCGGCTACCCGGTCAACACATTCCTCGGCTACGACTGGTACCACGCGCATCTGGAACTGCGCTCCATGGCAGTTTCCGTGGCTTCTTTACGCCTGGGCGGGCTTGCCTTCGCGGATGCCGGGCACGCGGCCGACACCGCGCAGGCGCTGATGTTCTTCAGCGATGCGGGCGCCGGTCTACGCTTGCTCATTCCCCAGCTCAATGTCGAGGTCTTGCGCTGCGACTGGGGCTTTCCCTTCCGGTCCTACGGGCAAGTCCAGGCAGGCTGGCCCGGGCGCATATCCTGCGGCTTTCGCCAGGTCTTCTGATTTCCCAAGTCCCCTGGACAACGAGCGGTGTCCCCGATCACGGGAGAGGCGAATCGTCACCGCGCATGCGATCGACTCGAATCGGCGTGTCGCCGTACTCTATGCCCGCCGGCAAAGGTTCGGAGTCGATCGTGATTCTGCTCGTGGCTTGGACAGGTTGCGGTGGCGCGGATGATTTCCGCCCGCATCGTTCAGCGAAGAAAGCCCGGACCACAAGTGGTATTTGATATAATGAGCGCGCACCGGCATGAAGACCACTGACTGGACGATTTCCGCGAACCTCGTCAAGCGCCTGCTCCTGGTGCTGATCCCATTGGCCGTTCTAGCCGCGTTCTGGCCCACACTGCGCGCCGATTTCATCAACTGGGACGACGACGCCAACTTCCTCAACAATCCCCATTTCCGTGGCCTGGACTGGCGGAACCTGCGCTGGATGTTCACCACCCTGCACATGAGCAACTACCAGCCCCTGAGCTGGCTGGCCTCCTGCCTCGGCTACTCGCTCTGGGGCATGAACCCCTTCGGCTATCACGCCACCAGCCTCGCCTTCCACATGCTCAACGCCGTCCTCTTCTACCTCGTGGCCGCGCGCCTGCTGCGCCTGGCCGCGCCGGCGGCCGACGACGCGGCCGTGGCGATCGCCGCGGCCTTCGCCGCGCTCTTCTTCGCTTTGCACCCCTTGCGCGTGGAGTCCGTGGCCTGGCTGAGCGGCCAGCACGACCTGCAGGCCGGTGCGTTCTACCTGCTGGCCATGCTTTGCTATCTGCGGGCCTGCTCCGACGAGGCGCGGCGGCGGCGCTGGCTTTCAGGCTGCGCCGCGCTCTTCGCGGCCGCGATGCTCTCCAAGGTCAACGGCATCACCCTCCCCATCGCCCTGCTGCTGCTCGACTTCTATCCACTGCGCCGGCTTCCCAAGGATCCCAGGCAGTGGCTAGAGCCGCGGCACCGGCGGGTCTGGTTGGAGAAGCTCCCGCTATTGGCCGTGGCCGTCGCGGCTGGATTGGTCAGCTTGGTGGCGCGACATCAGACCGCGGTGCTTCCGCCCCTGAGCCTGGGCTTCCGTGTCCAGCAAGCCTTCTACGCCCTGGCGCTCTACCTCGGTAAGACGATGGTCCCGGTCCGGCTTCTGCCCTTCTATCCGGTCCCGCTGGATCTCCGGCTCTCCCCGACGACTGTCGTTGCCAGCGCCGGGCTGGTGCTGGTGCTGAGCGCCGTGCTGCTGTACCTGCGCCGACCCTGGGGAGGTGGCCTGGTCGCGTGGGCCTACTACGTCCTCACCCTGCTGCCCGTGTTGGGGCTGATTTCGTTCAGTACCCAGCTCGCGGCCGACCGCTACACCTATCTGCCCTGCATGGCCTGGGCCGTGCTGGGTGGGGCCACGTTCTTGGCGGGGCTGCGCCGGTTGGGGACGCGAGGCCGCCATCTGCTGGCTGCGGGGCTAGCCGCGGTCCTGCTCTTGCTCGCCGTTCTGAGCTGGCGCCAGTCGAGGCTGTGGCACGACTCCGAAACCTTGTTCCGCTACGCGCTGGCGCTCAACCAGAACATCCCGGAGGTCCACAACGATCTAGGCTTCGTCCTGGTGAACCAGCGCCGGACGGACGAGGGAATGGCGGAGTATCACAAGGCCCTGGCCATCAAGCCGGATTTCACGAGGGCCATGAACAACCTCGGCCTGGCTTTGTTCGGCCAGGGCCGCTACGAGGAGGCCATTGAGCAGCACCGCAAGGCCTTGGCTTTGGAGCCGGACTACGCCTTCGGGCACAACAATCTCGGCCTGGCCCTGATGTATCTCGACCGGCCCGCCGAGGCCCTCCCGCATTTCCAGAAGGCCGTGGCGCTGGTTCCGGAATATGTCGTTGCCCACAACAACCTGGGGGGCGCCCTGCTCATGTTGGGCCGGGTCGACGAAGCCATCGCGCAGTACCGGAAAGCCCTGGAGCTGCGACCGGACTACTCGGCCGCGGCGACCATGCTACGCACCGCCGAGGCACAAAGGCCGCGGTGACCTTTGCGGTCGCTCACGGCCAAGCCCGTGCTCTAAGAAAAGGACCCTGAGAGGGTCCTTTTCATCCCCCGCGCGGAGCGCAGCCGAGCCAAGCCCGCCTGCGCTCACGCGTCTACGGTAGGTTCGCCGACTTGAATTCCCAGCCGCTGGCGTTGCAATACTTACAGCTTGAGCCAACGAGAAGGCCCTTGCCCGTCGCGGTTTCGTCACCCTTCAGCTGCCAGTTCAGCCAGGCCAGATTGACCGTGTTGAAGTCCCCCTTGCCATTATTCAAATCCCCTCCGTGGTTGGCACCATCCTT
>JADGRD010000225.1 GCA_017881285.1 Pseudomonadota bacterium
CTCTCAATCGCTTCCAGCAGCTCAACGCGGTCAAGCTCTCCGGCGTTCCGACGCGCTCGGTCGAGCAGGCCCTCGGCGTGATGGAAGCGGCCGCGGCGCGTATCCTGCCCAGCGGGTACCACGTCGACTACACCGGCGAGTCGCGCCAGCTCCGCGAGGAGCAGGGCCGCTTCCTGCCCGCCATGACCCTGGCGCTCTTGCTCATCTTTCTGGTGCTCGCGGCGCAGTTCAACTCCTTCCGCGATCCCTTCGTCATCCTGGGCGGCTCCGCGCCACTGGCCATGTTCGGCGCGCTCATTTTCACCTTCTTGAAGTTCCAGGGCCCGCCCATGCTCCACTTCGGACTCACCGAGGCGTGGACGGTGACCCTCAACATCTACTCCGAGGTGGGGCTCGTGACCCTGGTCGGGCTCGTGGCCAAGAACGGCATCCTCATCGTCGAGTTTGCCAACGTCCAGCAGGAACACGGCTTGTCCAAGCTCGAGGCGGTCCATCGCGGCGCCATGATTCGCCTGCGCCCAATCATGATGACCTCGCTGGCGACCATCGCCGGGCTGCTTCCCCTGACCTGGGCCAGCGGTCCCGGCGCGGGCGCCCGCAATGCCATCGGCATCGTGCTGGTCGGCGGCATGTCGATTGGAACCCTGTTCACCCTGTTCGTCGTGCCGTGCATCTACGTCCTGTTCGCGCGCGACCACCTGAAGGCGCACGCGCAGGACCTGGCCACCGAGCAGGCCGCCGCGGCCGCGGGCGAATCGAGGAGCTATGGTGCGGGCATCTAGTTGTACCGTGGCCGCCCTGGCCGTGCTGGTCGTCGCCCAGCCCGCGTGGGCGGCGCCGCCCCAGCTCACGCTCGACCAGGCCCTGCGGGCCGCGCGCAAGGCCAACCGCTCGCTGGTCGCCGAGCGCGCCCACCTCGAGCAGGCCCAGACCAACCTGAACCTGGCGTGGACGGCCTTGTTTCCCGTGGTGGCGGCCCAGGGCAAATACACGCGCAACAACATCGCCGTCAGCTTCCCCATTTCGACCGGCAACGGAGCGGCGGCGGGACCGCCCGAGGTGCTCACCATCCAGCCGTACAACCAGCTCGACGGCATCGTCAGCTTCACGGCACCGCTGATTGCACCGCCCGCCTACGCGGCGCTGGAGTCCGTGAAGACCGGCGTGCGCGCGGCCCAGGCGGACTACGAGACGTCGCTGACCAACGTGCTCTTCGCGGTGGCCCAGGCCTTCTACTCGGCCGGGATCGCCGACGAGGTGCTGGCCGCGCGCCAGTCGAGCATCGAGGTCGCGAGCGCGACCGCCCACCTCGCGCAGACCCGCTATACGGTCGGAGCGGTGACCAAGGCCGACGTCGACCGGGCCGAGCTGGCCCTGATCCGCGCCGAGCAGGCGGCACGCGAAGCGCGCTTCGGGCGCGAACAAGCCTACCGGGCGCTGAGCACGCTCATGCAGTCACAGGGAGACTTCACCGTCGAGCCGAATTCTGCCTTCGTGCTCACGCCCGAGTCGGATGGCCTCGACACGGCACTGCGCCTCCGTCCGGAGTTCCGCGCCCTCGAGCTAGGCGCTCGCGCGCTCGTCACGCAGAGCCACGCCTACGGTTGGCGCTGGAGCCCCACCCTGTCCGCGTTCGGCAACGCGCGCATTTTCAACTACGACAACTTCGCCATGCAGCGCCATGCTTGGGCCGTCGGCGCTCAGCTCGACTGGGTGCTCTTCGACGGCGGGATCCGGGACGCCCAGCGCCACCAGGCCGATGCCCAGGCGCGCGAGGTCCGCGCGCGCGTCGAAGTGCTACGTGACGGGATCCGCGACGACCTGGCCAACCAGCGTGGCCTGCTCGACACCAAACGCCACGCCCACGACGCGGCCGAGCGGCAGGTCGCGCTCGCCCAGGAGACGCTCGATCTGGTACGCACCCAGTACGAAGCCGGCAGCGTGGCCGAGCTCGATCTGCTGCGCGCGCAAGACGACCTGACCGCCGCCAAGGAGGCGCTGGCGCAGGCGCACTACGAGGTCGCGCTGGCCGACCTTGGCCTGCGGCGGGCAGCGGGAACGTTTCCGGCCGCCGCCGGGCAGTGAAGGCGCTCGTCATCGAGGTGCCTGCGCCTCGGGTTCCCTGTGTGCACTTGGTTCGCGTGCTTACGGAAACACCGATGGCGTGATCCCTTCACGTTCCTAGAACCCTCGCGCTGCATCCAACTCGCTGGAGAAGGTGCGTGAAACCGTTTTGCTATGCCTTGCTCGGCGGCGCGGCCTTCATCGTCCGCCTGCCCCGCGCCCGCGCGGATGACCCGTCCGACGGCCGTGCCGGTTCCATCGCGTGAGGACGGGCGCCCCCGATGGCGATGTCGTCGCACCTGCCGCGCACTTCAGTGAGACTGCTCGGCACATGGAAAGAGCCCCTTGGTTTCCACCTTGGGGCGCTTCGTCGTCGAATCGAACGGACCGCTACGGGGCGTTCTTCGCAGCCTCGCCTTTGTGCTCCGCCTCGGCCTTGATCTGCGTCGCGCGGTCGGGCTCGACCCGCTGGATCAGCTCCCACTCGAGGGCCAGGTCGCGGGTGGTGTCGTTTGCGCCCTTTTCGCTCTCCATCTTGGTGTAGACGATGCGGCACCGCCCATCGCCGACCTGAGTGCCTTGGGCCAAGTAGCGCGTGCGCTTCTTGCCTTCGTACTTCCACTCCGACTCCGCGGTCATCATGCCCGCCTCGCCCGTGTTCTTCACCTCGAAGCCCTTCTCGAACAAGAGCTGCCGGGCGGCCGGCCACACCGTGGCGGCAGGTTGGTTGTAGACGTAGTCCTTGGTCTGCTGTTCGATGTGCTCGTGCTTCGCGCCCATGCCCCGCAAGGTTGCACACCCCGTGCTCAAGGACAGCGTCAATAGCACGCCAAGCCATTCGAGTTTCAAGCGCATGAAGGTCCTCCTAGTCCAAAGAAATTGACCGGCTCCCGCTCCGAGAGCACCGCGAACCATTAACACCCCACGCAGGGAGACGTGCAAACGAATTCCGCAAGTGGCGCTAGTCAGCCCTGCCACCGACACCTACACCATCTCGGCCTGGTGGGCCGCCGCGCCCGAGGCCACCGGCTGGGCCAAGGCCGCGGTCTTCGAGGTGGTCGCCGCCGGCGCCGTGGTGGCCACGAAGACGCTGGATGAAAGCACCAGCGGGGACTCCTGGCACGCGATCGCCACCGCTACACTCAAGGTCGCGGACGCGCCCCGCGTGCGCATTCGCAACGCCGGCTCCGGTCTGCTGGTGGCCGATGCCTTGCTGCTGGAATCTGCCCGAGTTTGTCCGCGCCGACCTCGAGGGTTACGTACGATGTGGCGTGCTCAACCGAGGCTTCGCCCACTTGCAGTGCGAGGGCTGTCGGCGTCCCCTGCTGGTGGCGTTCTCGTGCGGCCTACGTGCTGCCTGCCGTGCCGCTGCGACAATGGGCGATCACCCTGCCTTTCGAGCTTCGCGTGCCGCTGGCCTATGAGCGAGACGCGTTGGCGGAGGTGGGCTTTGCCCACCGGAGCCAGAGCGCGGGAGGGGTTGGGGACCCGCCCCGGGTTCACATCAAGTCGATGGGCGAGGTGGCGGGCATCTTCGCCGACTCGGTGATGGGGTGGTACCGCCGCCGGTTGGCCGCGGGCGTGCCCGAGGCGCGCGGAGGCCCAGTAGCCGATCGCGAAGCAGCGAATGTGCGATACCTGCGTTTGCCCGCGTTCCGAGGTAGCCTGCGCGACATGGACGACGTGCTGGCAATCATACTAGGGGGCGGACGCGGGACGCGCCTGTTTCCCCTCACTCTCAAACGCTCGAAGCCGGCCGTCCCGATTGGCGGAAAATATCGACTGATTGACATCCCGATCAGCAACTGCCTGAACGCAGGACTGCGCCACATCTTCGTGCTAACCCAGTTCAACTCGGAAAGCTTGAACACGCATATCGCGAGGACCTACAAGTTCGACGTGTTTTCGTCAGGCTACGTGACCGTGCTGGCCGCGGAGCAGACCGAGGAGGGAGGCGACTGGTTTCAGGGGACGGCCGATGCCGTGCGCCAGGGCTTGCGCCACATGCATCGGCGACCGGCGCGCGATCTGATGGTGCTGTCGGGAGACCAGCTCTACAGCATGGACTTCCGCGAAATGCTGCGCACCCATCGCGAGAGCGGCGCCGATGCGACGGTGGCGGTGATTCCCGTGGCGGAGGAGCACGCCAGCGGACTTGGCATTGTGAAGATCGACGGAACCGGCCACGTCGTGCTCTTCGATGAGAAGCCGCCGCGCGAACGGCTGCCGGCCCTGATTTCTGAAATCCCCGGGCACGCGCCCGCCTATTTCGCCTCGATGGGCATCTATATCTTCAAACGAGATGTTCTGGAAAAGGCGGTTTCCGACCCGAAGCTGGTCGACTTCGGCCGGCACGTCATCCCCCACGCCGTCCCGGACCAGCGCGTGCACGCGCACATCTATCGCGGCTATTGGGAGGATGTCGGGACAATTCCATCGTATTTCAGGGCCAACCTGGCTTTGTGCCAGCCGATTCCGCCATTCGATTTCTACGACGCCGCCCATCCCGTCTTCACCAACCCGCGCTTTCTGCCCGCCTCCAAGCTGGAACAATGCACGATTCACAATGCCCTCATCTCGGAAGGCTGCATCTTGCAGGGCGCGGAAATCGACCGCGCCGTGATCGGGATCCGCAGCCGCATCGGCAGGAATGTCCGCGTCCACAACAGCCTGCTCATCGGCGCCGACAGGTACGAGACATTGGATGAGATAGGCGCCACGCTTGCGCGCGACATACCGCCAGTCGGCGTGGGTTCCGATTCGATCATCGAAAGCGCCATCATCGACAAGAACGCCCGCATCGGCCGTGGGGTTCGCATTGTCAACCAAGCCAAGGTCAAGGAGAAGGACGGGGACGGCTATTTCATCCGCGAGGGGATCGTGGTCGTTCCCAAGGATGGCATTCTCCCTGATGGGAGCGTCATCTAGCTAGGCTCTGGCCCGGCATATACACTCAGCGCCGCGAAGAATACCCTTTTCAGTGCGGCGTCGCTGCGACAGGCAGATAGCGCAGATGGCCAATAGTCCCAACCCGCTGGCATATATTCCCACGCCGCAGCATCTAAACGCTCTGCATGAGGCATCAAGCCCGTGTTGACTTGGGCATTCTCCATGGCCTCGCGCTCTCACCCACGCAATACAGTCACGGACCTACTTGCGAAACGCTCAAAGGCTCGTTCAAGCCCAGCCAAAACCTCGGCAGACGTCTCGAACATCCCACTCACCAGTGGGTTATCGACTTGCTGAGCATCCTTGCGAAAGCTGCTGATTAGGTCACTCAGCCTTTGTCGCGCCTGCTCGGTATGGGTATTGCGGGTGTTCTCCATGACCGGGTATTGTGCAAGGCACGTGCCAGTGGCTGGGGGGGAGGGCTTCGCCAGATGAGTTCGAAGGGCGTATGCCAAATGTAGTAACACTCCGGAAACCCCGACACTATCGGCGGGTGACACTCGCGCTGACTGATCAAAGAATTCCTGTTCAGCTTCACGCCCAACGCATTTCATCCGGGCATCGGTGTTAGGACAGCCGCGCGCATTCAGAATGATGTCTGGTCCATTCATTTCGATTGCATAGTAAATGGTGTGATTTGCCAGGAAAGATCCAGCGGCGTAGCTGTACCCCAACGTCGAAACACCGACTGCCGGCACCGACCTCAAGGATGCCGGGCTTGCCGTCGGGCTGGCCGATGGCGCCGAGGTACATGGAGTCGAACTTCTTGAGCTCTTCGATCGCGCTGTCGGGCGGGATCTCGTCAGTGCGCTTGTAGCGCTCGCCGGCGGAAATCACCATCCTGAATAGCGTCGAATCGTCCGGGTCGGACCAACCGAGAATTGCCAGCAGTTTTCAGGCCACGATGGGAGCTGAACCGACAGTATAGGTTCTGACTGCGGGGTTCACGCTCTGCATAGGGGGGTATCATGCGTCATCCACGCCCTGTCGCGTTCAGCGCGAATACACTTGTCCTTTCACTGCTACTGGCAGCCTGTGGCGGTGGGAATCAAAAAGGGTCCAGCACTGGCGCAGGTGGCAGCGCGCGAGGCGGAGCCCCGACCGGGGGCACGCAGGGCGGCACTGGCGGCACAATCTCGGCTACAGGCGGGACCCAAAATACGGCTGGTCAGACCGGGGTCGGTGGTTCGACGGGCGGCACAATCTCGGCTACAG
>JADGRD010000226.1 GCA_017881285.1 Pseudomonadota bacterium
GCACGATCCGGGATTTCGAGTGCTCGGTGAGCAAGATGCAGATCGGTTCGAAGATAATGGCGATCGCGGTCGAGCGCGACATCACCGAGCGCAAGCAGGCCGAGACGGCCCTGCGCCAGAGCGAGGAGAAGTTTCGCATCCTCTTCGAGCGGGCCGGGGACTGCATCCTTCAAATGGAGGTCACGCCTGGAAGCGTGCCCGTGATCCGGGATGTCAACGGCGCGACCCTCAGGCACCTCGGATACGAGCGGGCCGAGCTGGTAGGCCAGCCGGTGTCCTTGATAGCCACGGCAACCCCGACTGCCGGAGAGCTCGAGGACAGGCGACGAGGCGTCCTCTCCGGACCGGGGGCAATCTTTGAGATCGGGCACCGGTGCAAGGACGGCACGATCCGGGATTTCGAGAGCTCGGTGAGCAAGATGCAGATCGGTTCGAAGCTACTGGCGATCGCGGTCGAGCGCGACATCACCGAGCGCAAGCAGGCCGAGATCGAACTGTGCAGGGCCAAGGAGGAGGCCGAGACAGCGACCCGCGCCAAGAGCGAGTTCCTGGCCAATATGAGCCACGAGATCCGCACACCGCTCAACGCCGTCGTCGGCCTCAGCTATCTCATGCTCAAGGCCGAGCTTCCGCCGCGCCAGCGCGACCACGCGCAAAAGATCCAGTCCTCGGCCCGCACCCTGCTCACGCTCATCAACAACATCCTCGACATTTCGAAGATCGAAGCCGGAAAGGTGGAGGTCGAATCGATCCCGTTCGAGCTGGACCAAGTCCTTTCCAGCGTCACCGAGTCCCTGTCGGGCAAGTGCGCCGAGAAGAATCTGGAGATGCACTTCCAGGTGGGGCCAGACGTGCCGCGCGCCCTTCTGGGGGATCCCCTGCGTCTTGGACAGGTGCTGCTGAACCTGGCGGGCAATGCCGTGAAATTCACCGAGAGGGGTGACGTGGTGGTGTCGGTCGGGCTCGCGGCCGGCAACGGATCGACGGCGCGCTTGCGCTTCTCGGTGCGTGACACGGGACCGGGCATTTCCAAGGAAGAGCATGACAGGCTGTTTCGGCCCTTCGTCCAGGCCGACAACTCGACCACGCGCCGATATGGCGGCAGCGGGCTGGGGCTGGCCATCAGCAAGCAGCTGGTCGAGCTGATGGGCGGCGAGCTCAGCCTCGTGAGCACGCCGGGGGTGGGCAGCACCTTCACCTTCACGGTCACCGTCGGCCTGCCGGAAGCGTCCAGCCGGCCCTCGCCCTCGCTGCCGATGGATCTTCGTGGGCTGCGTGCACTCGTGGTGGACGATAGCCCGGTCGTGCGCATGGTCCTCTGCGAAACCCTCGGCGACATGGCGTTCACCGTCGCGGCCGTGAGCTCTGGCCGCGAGGCCATCGCGGAAGTGGCGAATGCCCGGCCCCCCTACGATCTCGTGCTGCTCGACTGGCAGATGCCGGTCATGGACGGCCTGGAGACCGCTCGCCGTATCAGGACGCTCCCGGGTCTGTCCCGCATGCCCAAAATGATGTTGCTCACCACTTTCGATTGCGAAGAGGTAGCTCGCAAGGCGGCAGGCATCGACCTGGATGCGTTCTTGCCCAAGCCGTTCACCAACTCCCTCCTGCTCGATTCGATCATGGACGTGTTCGGCTGGGACAGGCCTTCGGAATCCCGAGCGAAAATGGCGACCATCCCGAACGAGCAGCCCTCCCCCGCTCTCGTCGGGGCGCGGGTCCTGCTGGTGGAGGACAACAAGTTGAACCAGATGGTCGGCCAGGCCCTGCTCGAGGGATTCGGGCTGACGGTCGAGTGCGCTGGAGACGGCAAGCAGGCCGTAGACATGATTCAGGCGGACCGTGACCGTTTCGACGCCGTGCTCATGGATGTCCAGATGCCGGTCATGGATGGCTACGAGGCCACCCGCGCCCTGCGCGAGCAACCGAGCATGGCCGCCTTGCCGATCATCGCCGTGACCGCGAACGCTCTAGCGGCCGAGCGCCAACGCTGCCTGGAAGCCGGCATGAACGACTACGTCTCCAAGCCCATCGACCCCGACCGGCTGCGCGCAGTTCTGGAACGCTGGGTGCGGCCCCGGCGCGCCCCCGCTGCTGGCGGCCCCTCACCCTCGCCCTCTCCCCGCTACGCGGGGCGAGGGGACCGGACCCTCCCCGTTTCTCCCCTCGGGGATGAGGGGCCGGCCGGTGAGCGCGACTTTCCCGCGGCCGCGGCAGCGGCCGGATCGCCTCGCCCCGCTTGCGGGGAGAGGCCGGCGCGCGCGAGGGCGCGAGCGCAGCGAGCGGGGGAGGTGGTGGAGGTGCAGGTCCCGATGTCCCCGAAGGGGGAAGCGCGGCCGGGTGAGGGGCCTCCCGCGGCGGGTGAGGGCCTCCCCGTTCTCCTTCCTGGCGTGGATACCGCGGCCGCGTTGCGACGGCTGATGGGGAACCAGGAACTGCTGGTCCGCTTGCTGCGCGATTTCGCCAGCGAGCACGCGGCCGATCCGGAACACATCCGTGCCTCCGTGGCCCGCGGTGATCTGGATGGCGCCCGTGCCGCCGTTCACCGGCTCAAGGGCGTGGCGGGGAACCTGGCGGCGCAGCAGGTGTTCGCCTCGGCCGTAACGCTGGAGTCAGCCTTGCGCCAGGGCACCCCGTTCGAGGCCCAGCTCGATGAGCTGGCAAGCGCGATGAAACTCGTCACGCAGTCGGTGGCGAGCCTCGCGGTTCCCGCGTCAGACTAGTCGCGTGGAAGCCCCCACCTCACCCGTCACTTTCCTCCTCCTCCCCCAGGTCGAGGAAGTCCCGTATGCCGTCATAGTTGAACTGGTCGACCAGCCATCGAAGAGGAATGGCCACATCCGGCGCTGTCTTCCGGATGGTTTCGATGATCTCGATGGCCTCGTCGTAGTTCGCCACGATCACCGCCCGCAAGAGGTCCAGCCGCGTGTCCTCGGGCAACTCCCGCAGCGCCGCCCTGTCGAGCGGCAGCGCGCCCGTGTCACCTCGGTCGCCAACCGCCGGCTCGCACCCGTCGGCAAGGGCGGCGATACCGTCGTCCAGCACCGCCCGGATCTTCTGCCTCAGATCGGCCGAGGTGAAGGGCTTGGCGAGAAAATACATGCCCGCCTCGAGAATACCGTGCTGGACGACGGTGTTGTCGGTATAGCCCGACATGTAGACGACCTTGAGGTTCGGCCGCGTATTGGGCAGCTCCTGCGCGAGCGCTCTGCCGCTCATTAGGGGCATGACCACGTCGGTCAGCAGAAGATGGATCTCCCCCGCGTGCTGCGTGGAGGTGAAAAGCGCCTCCCTGGCGTTCGCGGCCGTTAGCACCGTATAGCCCACCGCCGCCAGCGAGCGCAGAGCCACCCTCCGCAGCGACTCCTCGTCCTCGACGACAAGGATGGTTTCGGTTCCCGTGGCCCGCGTCGATGTCATCGAGGGCTTGGTGACCGTTGCCGCGGTGGCCGAGAGCTCGCGCGGCAGATAAATCTTGAACGTCGTTCCCTTGCCGAGCTCGCTGTAGACCCAAAGGGTGCCACCGCTCTGCTTGACGATGCCGTACACGGTGGAAAGCCCGAGTCCGGTGCCCGTCCCCTTGGTGGTGAAGAAAGGCTCGAAAACCCGCGCCTGCGTTTCCGCGTCCATGCCGCTGCCCGTGTCCGTGACGACAAGCTGGACATAGGAGCCCGGCTGCACGGCCACGTGGTGGGCCGCATACTCGTCGTCCAGCTCGACGTTGGCGGTCTCGATGGTGAGCTTGCCGCCCTCGGCCATGGCGTCGCGGGCGTTGATGACGAGATTCATGAGAATCTGTTCGATCTGACCTGGGTCGGCCAGCGTCAGACCCAAGTCGGGCGCGAGCACCTGCCGATAGTCGATGTCCTCGCCCAGGATTCGCTGGAGCATCTTCTCGACCCCTGTGGCGATCTGGTTCAGGTTCACCGGCACGGGCTGCAGAACCTGCTTGCGGCTGAAGGCCAGCACCTGGCGGGTGAGTGACACCGCGCGCGCGGCGGCCATTTTTACCTCCAGTAGGTCTTTCTGGATGCCACTGTTCGCGGGCGACACCTCGATCGCGAATCCCGTATAGCTCAGAATGACGGACAGCAAGTTGTTGAAGTCGTGCGCGATGCCCCCCGCGAGGCTGCCGATGGCCTCCATCTTCTGCGACGCCCGGAGTTGCTCTTCGAGGTTCTCCCGCTCCTTCTCGGCCAGCTTGCGCGCGGTGATGTCGCGGAAGTACCACACGCGACCGAAGTTTTTCCCGCCGGCCTCGAGCATCGGCGCCGAGTAGCGCTCGAACGTCCTGCCGTCTTTGAGGTGGATCTCGTCCTCGCTTCTCTGGTCAGGATTGGCGTAGAGGTACCTCACCTTGTTCATGAGCTCGCCCGGATTCACGAGCTTCTCCATCACCGACTGCAAGGCGCGTTCATCGGACCTGAAGTCGATGATCTCCTGTGGAATCCCCCACATCTCGGCGAAGCGTCGATTGGAAGACACGATGTCGCCGCTGCCGCTGACCACGAGGATTCCGTCGCTGGTTGCTTCCTGCTGGGTGGACAGAATGGCATTGCGTAAGCGCAGCTCTTCCTCGGCCTGCTTGCGCTCGGTGATGTCGAGTATCGCCCCGATCAGACCGGCAATCTGGCCATTGGCGTCCACGTAGGTAGCCTTGTGGTAGACCACGTCGCGCAACTGGCCGCGGCCGTCCCGCATTTTCGTCTCGTAGACCTGCACGCCAGGCGCGCGGAAGAGCTCCTGGTCCTTGGCGTGGTCGATCTCAGCCAGCTCTCGGGGCTCGATATCGAACGCGCTCTTGCCAACCACCTCTTGACGGGTCTTGCCGAAACACCTCGCGAAGGCCTGGTTGAACCCCACGTAACGTCCCTCGGTATTCTTGTAGAAGACCGGCACTGGGATGGCGTCCAGCAGCGTGTCCAGGAACAGCCGCTTTTCCTCGAGCGCGGCCTGGGCGCGCTTCCGCTCGGCCAGCTCGGCCAGCAGTTGCGCGTTGAGGCGGTTGAGCCGGTCATGGACGATGGCGCGGTCCACGGTGTGGGGAAGTTGGTCGAGATAGCCCTCGCGCTTGGCGATGTAGTCGGCGGCTCCCAACGTCAAGCTGGCGATGGCGGTTTCCTCGTCGCCCTTGCCCGAGATCATGATGAAGGGAGGCAACGCGAGACCGAGACGCTTGGCCTCCCGCACGAAGTCCAAGCCGCTCTGGTCGGGCATGCGCAGATCGATCAGAACCGCATCGTACGCAGGTGCTCGTCCCAGTCGGGTCAGCGCCTCGGCGCAGGTGCGGGCGACTTCCAACTTGAACCGCGGAGCTACCTCCGCGAAGTGCCGCAAGGTCAGGTCGATATCCATCCCTTGATGTTCGACATAGAGGATCCGGCGTGGCTCGGCGGCCTGCAGTCCCTGGCTGGACATTTGGCGATGCTCCTCGAGCACCAAACGCAGAAGATCAGGAAGGGTCTGGAGGTAGTTGCGAAGCTTGGGTACGTAGTTGGCCGCCCCCAGGTGCAGGGCCTTGACGACCAATTCCTCGTTGCCGGCGCCCGTGACCAGCACGACGGGCACCCGCACGCCGAGGTGGACCAGGGTGCGCAGGATATCCAGCCCCTCCATGTCGGGCAGGTGGTTGTCGAGCAACAGCAGGTCACACGCAGTCCCGGAAATCCGGTCGAGGCAGGCCTGCCCGGTTTCGACAATTTCGATTTCGAATTCGGGAGCGTGCTTGGAGAAGAAGGCTCGGGTTAGGTCCGCGTCCTGGACATTGTCTTCAACATAAAGGACGCGGTAGCCCGGATTCACGGCAACCCTCCCCTGGCGTCGGGGAAGGATGGCTCATTGGTCAGCAGCCTGTAGAGCTTGATCTGTTTGCCGAGCACAGCTTGCTTCCGGAAGATGTCAAGGGATTTTGCAACCTCGGATTGCCCAAATCGCCGCTGGTGAACCAGAGCGCTGGCAGGCCATGCAACGACCGTGCCACGTCCGAATCCGAGCAAGCCCCGGCGTAGGTGCGGGTTGTCCGCACCACCGTGCCCCAGACATGGGCGGATCCGACCGTCCATTGACCGGATCCGGGCACTCGCCCCGCTGGGGTCAATCGATCGTAATTGGTCTTTCGGCATTTCCGACGCGGCGGCGGGCGCTAGCCGATCCGGCGCCTTGCCTGAACTCGCGCATGGGACTTGCAGTGGGCCCGGCCGGCCAGCTCCATGAAAACGCCCCC
>JADGRD010000227.1 GCA_017881285.1 Pseudomonadota bacterium
TGGCGACGGGCTCGCTGCTCGTGCACCGCGAGCGAAAGGGGGACGCTTGTAGCGGCGGCAAGTGGGCGAGCATCGCCGCCGAGGTCTTCTGCTCTCCGTGAGAGGGCGGTTGCCTGTCCGGAGCACCGCGGCGGGCGGCGACGCCAGCGGGGTTGCTCGACGTCAGGGCTTGCCCGCCGTCGGGCAGCCCGATGCCTCCTCCCGCCGCACGATGTCCCCGGTGAGCGGGCAACATCGCCGGTCACCCTGCCCCATCTGGCCTGCCTTTCCAAGCTCCATCCCCTCGAATTCACGCGAGAATCTCCGCGATCATTTTCGGGACACCACGGGGTCAGCGGTAGCCCGGCCCTTAGCGCGTGACGATCGTGAACCCTCCGCGCACGCCGAAGGTCAGCCATTCATGGGCGGCTCGGTTCGCATCGGGGATGTCGACATCCGTGACGGCGCATCCACGGGACCCACACATCGTCCTGAAGTGCCTAAAGGTACCCACGCGCAAACCGACATAGGGGCCGATGGTCAATGGACCCGTCATCGGGATATCGCCGCCCACCTGAAAGTCAAAATCGTAGCCGCTCGCACTGACGTCCATCGAAGCGTCCACACCTGGGTTTTTCGAATAGCTGAACCATTCGTATCCGAAACCCGCCGAGGTCCAAAGCGAAAAGGGCCGCGCGGGGATGATGTGCAAGCGCAGCTCGCCCCCAAGACGTCTATCGCTGCCGGAACCGCCGAACTCGGAATCCTTTAGAAAGATGGGAGCATGTCCAAGGGCAACGCCGAACGCCAATCGCGGAATCGGGCGATAGCCGAGGCTGATGGAGATCGGAAGTTGTCCTGATACGGTACCGCGCATACTGGGATCGAAGTTCGAAGTAGGGAGCACCGATGGGTAGGTGGGGGGCGAATAGAGGGTGCCGAAGCCAACGCCATAGCCGATGCCGACCGCGAAGGTCAGACCGTTGGGTCTCGGGCCTGATTCGCCCGGTGTTTGCGCGGGGGGATGCGCGGCGTCCGGTTGCGGAGGCGGATTGCTCGTCCCTGTTTGTGCAGGGAAATCCCGTTGTGCTGACGGCGCGCCTTCTGTACTCACCGCATGGGCCCGGCCCCACAGCAGAGTGGACAGCACGAAGAAAGCCGGCAATTTCATCCCTGGGTCCCCTCTCTCCATAGCACGGACCTGGCGCGCGCGCGCCAAGTGTACCTCATCGTGCCGGTGGCGACTGCGCCCCGTCAGCGCACGCTGCAAAGCTGACCAGCCTGACGCCGTAGCGGTCGAGGGCGAGGCGAGCGGCCGGATCGATCAGCGCGGTCAGCTCCTCGGCCCGCACGGCGGCGCGCGCCGCCGCTTCCTAATCATCATGACTACCGCAACGGCCGCGAGCGCACCCACGGGCGAGCGCGGCGCCGCGCCCACTGCGCGACAGCCGCAGCCGCCTTTGTCCGCCGCAGCGGGTTCGGCGGCGCCGCCGTCGGTCGGCACGTCGGGCACGCCGCTTCCACCTGCGCCGCTGGTGGCGCCCCCTGTGCCTCCGCGGCCTGCGGTGCCGCTCGCTCCGCCCCTGGACGTATTGCCCGAGCCACCGTTTGACGAACCGCCGCTCGAAGAATTACCGCCGCTGCCGCTCGATGCGCCGCCGGTGGCCGTCGCGCCGCCGGTTCCGGCCGCTCCGCCCGTTCCCGGTGTGCCCCCGTCCTGGCCTCCCTCGAACTCGTAAGCGCCGATATCGATGACGCCGACGACCGGTCGTGTCCCGAAATTGGAAGGATGGATGTATTGAGTGGCGGGAGTGAGCGAAAACGATCCCGCGAGGCCCGGATCGGCTCCGGCGCCAATGCACGGAGAACCGGCGAGCAGGTGGTAGTCGTAGCCGGCCCGATTCACGAGCATCGGGTCGCCCGTGAAGTTATTCGCGACGGTGGCGCCCGCTTGCGACACCGCGGTTCCCGTGCCGAGGAAGATGTTGTTCTTCACCACGGCCGGGGTCGTGACCCGGCCGTCGACGTTCACGAAGGTGCCGCTCGAACGGTCGTTCACGATGGTGTTGTTCACGACGTAGAGGTCCTGGCCCGCGTTCGAGGGGCCCTCCTCGCCGTAGGTCACGATCGTGGGGTTTCCGGTCGTCGAGCTCTGCTCGATGAGGTTGCCGATGATGTACGCCGTGCCGGCGTTCGGAAGATCGATCTCGTAGCTGTCCGTACCGTCTTCGCCCGTGATCCGATTCGAGATGATGTAGTTTGCTTGCGCGCGGGATTTCACGAGATGGCCTTCGAACGCCGAGTGCGTGTAGCTGTATCGTAGCGTGAACTTCGTCACGGAGTTGCTGAGGTACATGTTGTGGGCGCAGCCCGACGGGTCGTCGCAGTTGCCGTTGTGGCCAAACTCCGAGAGCTCGATGAGCACCTCGCCAGAACCGCCGAGGATGCCCTCCTGGTTGTCGTGGAAATAGCAGTTCCTGATCGTGAGGCCGTTGCCCTCGGCGCGGATACCCGCTCCGTTGTGATCGACGACGGTCGCGCCGGAAAACTCGATGTTCTCGATGGTGATGCCGGCGCCCTGAACGACCCAAATGCCCTTGCCTTGCGCGTTTTGTCCGGCGGCGTCGATGTGGGCTCGGCCATTCACGCCGCGAATGGTCAATCCGGCGGGCGCGATCGCACACACGTCGCCGTCGTAGTTGCCGGCGGCGTCAATTGCGATCGTGTCGTTTTGCGCGGCCGCGGCGAATGCCGCGCACGGTTTCGCGTAGGTTTTTCCAGGGCCGACTTGGAGCGTGGCGGCGAGCGCTGGACGAGCCAGGACGAGAAGCGCAGCCGAGCCCAAGATGCGTGCGCTGTGATTCATGGGATCCATAAGAGTACAGGTAGCGCGCGTCGATGTCGACCGGCTGGCTAACTCGGTTTCCTACGTCGACGTGACGAATAGGAGACGTGTTCCACGTCGCCAATGGCGCTGGCGGTGATTGGCCCCCGGTGTAGGATGGTAAGGCGATGGCGGCGAAACTCCCGTGGGCTGAGCGTCTCCATAGAACCTTTGGGTTCGCGATCTTCCCCGGACCTGCGTACAAGGTGTTTCTCTACCGCCATGCGAGCTGAGCGGATTGGTGCAGCAGTTTTGTCGTGCGCCCTTGCGTCAGCCGGAGCTTGGGCCGCTGACCTGCCGGCCGACCCGGCGACCTTCAAGACCCTGCTGCCCAAGCTGAAGGCTGGCGATACGCTTCGACTCGCGGCCGGAACCTACCCCCACTTCAACATCTCGGGGCTGAACGGAACCGGCACGAATTGGATCACCATCGCCGGTCCGGCGAGCGGGCCTGCCGCGATCGTCGAGGCCGATCCAGGACCGTGTTGCAACACCATCGAGATCACAGGGTCGAGCTTCGTCGCCATCGAGCACCTGACCATCGACGGCAAGAACATTGACGGTGCCTTCGGTCTGTCGGCCAGCGGCGGCGCGAGTCCTGTCCACGACATCCGCGTCGAAGGGTGCACCTTCTTGAACCACCACGGTTCGCAGGGGCAGGACGGCATCTCCACCAAGACCCCCACGTGGGGTTGGATCATCCGCAACAACCGCATCAGCTCGGTGGGAACGGGCCTCTACCTCGGCAACTCGACCGGCGACGATCCCTTCGTCGGTGGACTCATCGAGGGCAATCTGGTGGAAGACCCCATCGGCTACTGCATGGAGATCAAGTTCCAGACGGCGCGCGCGGCGGTCGCCGGCATGCCGACCGGGCCCACTTCGACGATCATCCGCAACAACGTGTTCATCAAGAATGATGATCCCAGCCCCGACGGCGATCGCCCGAACGTCCTTTTCGGAGGGTTTCCGGATGCGGGGCCGGGCTCGATGGATCGCTATGAGATCTACGGCAATGTGTTCTTCCACAACCCGCGCGAGTCGCTGCTGCAAGCGTCCGGCCGGGTGACCGTGCACGACAACCTCTTTGTCGACGTTCGCGGCACCGCCGTGTTGCTCCAGAACCACGACCTTCCCCTCAAGCTCGCCTACGTCTACAACAACACGGTCTTCGGCGCGGGGACGGGCATCTCGTTTGGCAGCAGCGCCGGCCAAGGTGACGCGGTGGTGGGCAACCTGGTTTTCGCGGCGACGGCGATCCGCGGATCAATCCAGAACCAGAAGGACAACCTAATCGACACCACGGCGAATGCCGCTGGCTACGTGAAGACGCCGTCTATCCAGCTCGGCGCAATGGACTTCTATCCACTCCCTGGGAAGTGCCAGGGCACGCCGCTCGATCTCGCGATCATGAGCGAGGACGTCGACTACGCCGTCGACTTCAACGGAACATCGAAAGGCGAATTCAAGTTCCGTGGCGCGTATGCCGGCGAAGGGACGAACCCCGGCTGGTTGATTGGCGATGGCCTGAAGTCGGCCGGCCCGATGCGCGACGGCGGCGTGGTCCAGGGAAGCGGCGGGCTTTCCGGCTCCTTCGACGCAGGCGGCGGAATCGCCGGCGCCGGCGGATCGCCTGCCGGCGCGGGTGGCGCGGCGGGCGGCGCCGACGGGTTCGGGTCCCCCGGCAGCTCTGCGACCAACGGGAGCGGTGGCTGCGGATGCCGCGTCGGCGCGCCCCCCGCCCGGCGAGACGCCTTCGCGGCGCTGTTGCTGCTTGCAGTCATGGCGCGACGGCGGTCGCGTGCAACACCGACCGATGAGCAGCGTTTCGACACGCACGGAGTATCGCTAGCCTTCGTTGGCGTGAGCCATTTCGGCCGCCTGAAGGATCCATCAAGCCATGATGTTTAGCCGTCTGCGATTCATGCTCGTGGTCGCCGCAGCTGCGGTTCTTGGCATTGCTTGCTCCTCGAACACGCCGGGGGCCGGTGGTGGCGGTAGTCCGGCCGGATCTGGCGGTAAATCGGGAACAGGTGGCACGCCCGGCACGGGTGATACGGCCGGTACTGGCGGGCGATCGGCAAGCGGCTCCGGCGGTAGCCCGAATGCGGGGGCCGGCGGCACGACCGGCGTCGCAGGCAGCAGCGGCAGCGGCGGCAGGAGCGGCAGCGCGGGCGGCAGCGGCAGCACTGGCAGCAGCGGCGGCAGCGGCGCTGGCGGCAGCGGCAGCGGCGGCAGCGGAGGCAGCGGAGGCAGCAGTGGCAGCAGCGGCAGCAGTGGCAGCAGCGGCAGCAGTGGCCAGACGGGCGGCGCAGGGTCGGGCGGCAGGACCGGCTCCGGCACCGGCGGTACGTCGGGGACAGCTGGAATCACCGGCAGCGGGGGCGCTCCTTCCACCGGTGGAATGTCGGGCGGCGGTGGGATGACCTGCACGCCGCCACAGGGCGCCGGAGGGAACACGACGTGCAGTCCGCCCACTCCCCCTTCGGCCAAAGATTCGGTCACGCTCGACATGGCGGTGGTCCAAGGCGCGCCCACCTACCTCGCCTCCGGCTTCATCTACGGCATCTCCGAAGATGGCGTCCAGCCGCCCACCGCCCTGCTGAGCGACATCAAAGTGAAAGGGTTCCGCGCCGGGCGCGGAACCACGGAAGGCTGCGGACAGGCGGCCTGGGACACCCACTGGAAGGTGATTAAGGGGTACTACTCGAAGGCGAAGGAGATGGGAGTGCCGATGCTGATACTGGTCAGCGACGACTACCAGTATTCCTGCCCCCTTCCCGGCGACGGCGGCGATTGGACGACGTTCACAACCTTCATGGGCCAGCTCATCGACAACGTGAAGGCCAATGGCATGACCGGTCCCGACGTGCGGTGGGAGCTGTGGAACGAGCCCGATTACAACGTCTTTTGGACAGGAACCCAGGCTCAGTGGCTGGACACCTGGAAACACGCCTACCAGCAGGTTCGCGCCGCGCTTCCTTCCGCCGTCATCGAGGGGCCGAGCCTCTCCTCGGGCGCGGGGGGATCGTGGATGAACGCTTTCCTCGACTATGCCAAGACCAACAACGTCATGCCGGATTACATCAGCTGGCACATAGCCGGCGGGGGGGGCGATCCGGCGAACGACGCGGCCACGATCACTCGCGCGCTTTCGACCCGTGGAATCACGGGCGTGAAAGGTTTCGACCTCAACGAATACGGGAGCAAAGCCGAGCAGAACCCGGGCCACTCCGCCTGGTTCCTCGCACGTTTCGATCGGGTGGGGATCCAGGGCATGCGTTCCAACTGGGCCGGCGGAGCCACGTTCTTTTCGAACATGGGGGACCTCGTAACCACCAACTGGCAGCCGAATAGCC
>JADGRD010000228.1 GCA_017881285.1 Pseudomonadota bacterium
TACCGAGCCTGCGTCCAATTCCGAGCCCGCCGCGCCCGTGCCTGGTCATGGCGAGCAGGAAGACCCCAAGGGCGATTTCTAGGAGCGAGCCCCGCGTTTCTAGGGCGGGGCGTGTCTGATCTATGTGATCACATGTGATCCTTTCGCTTACACGGAGCGGCCTGCGGGTCAAGAAAGTATCAACAGGAAAAGTCCAGTAACTACAAACCGATAGATTTTTGATCCACAGGTTGGCGACTGATAGCATTTGCTGGAAAGGGACGCTGCTTCGAGCGACTTCTCCAGGATGGCCGACAACGATTCCAGACTACCGACGGTTGGGGCTGACGAACCACTTCCACACCCGGCCCCGGAAGACACCCAGCTCGAATTCGCTTTTGCGGGTTCCGGTGGCCCATCGGAGCCCCCGCGGCCCATACCGGACCAGTCGCGTCAGGAATTGCGCTCACGCATTCTCGGGCGCAGCTTGGTCGTGCCGACGGTCGAGCGGCCGCTCGAGGAGCTCCAGTTGGAGCACGGCGTGTCCGCCTACCTGCCACCAGGCAAGGTCTTGCATCTCCGGCTGACCGAGAACCGCTACACCATCATTTCCGTGCAGCGTGGGCGGGAATGCTACGGTGTGCGGGTTCACCGCATGTTCGCGGGCCTCGAGCCGCGGCTGGTGCGCGCCCTGGCCCGCTACGTGGTTCACAATGATCAGCGCGCTTCGGCGCTGCTCAGCGAGTTCATCGAGCAGAACCAGGGCCAGATCCGGCGGCAGCCGCGCCGCGCGCGGCGCGTGGTTCTTCGTACCCAGGGCCGCGTTCACGACCTGGGCGCGGTGTATGACCGACTCAACCGCGTCTACTTTGACGGCAAGCTCGACCTGCGCATCACCTGGGGCAGCGCCCGCCGACGCCCGGCGCAGCGATCCATCAAGGTAGGAACCTACCTGGTGGAGGATCGCCTGATCCGCGTGCATCCCGTGCTCGACCAGGAGCTGGTGCCGCGCTACTTCCTCGATTGGATCGTCTTCCACGAGATGCTGCACGGCAAGCACACGATTCACCGGGTGGGCGGGCGCCGCTGCTTCCACCCCCCCGAGTTCGCGCGCGAAGAGAAGCAGTTCCCCGACTATTGGCGCGCCAGGTTATGGGAAAAGGCGAATCTCGACCAGCTATTGACATGGGAACCCTGAAAGGGTTCCCAAATCCTTCAGCGCTCTGGCTCCGCCGGGCAAAGCCCGGCTACGCCGACGCGATATGGCTCCGTCTGCCAAGTTGGCAGGGGGCGCGGCGGAATCGCGCCAGGAAAGCGCGGAGTCGGCCGGCCTTCCGGGCGATTTTCCGACCGGCAAAGGGCTTTTCTCGTGGAACGATTGATGCTAGGTCCGAATCGGAAATGACGACTGCGAAACGACTTCTGCTCGGTCTCGTGCTGGCGGCCGCGGGACTGGGCTGTGGGCACGGGCGCTACCTGCCGGGAACGACCATCCTGGCGACCGAAGCCAACCGGGAAATCATCGAGACCATCGAGGAATACCGGGATAGGCTCATGGAGAAGAACGTCGAGGGCCTTTTGCTCTTGGCCTCCGAGAAGTACTTCGAGGACGGTGGCACGCCGCAGCCGAACGACGATTACGGGTACTCGGGACTGGCCACCATCCTGGGCGGCCGGTTGCAGCGCGTGGAATCCATCCGCTACGACATCCAGTACAAGAGCATCAAGGTCGGCAGCGACGGCCGGGCGGAAGTCGAGGCCTTCCTGAGCGGCGCGTTCGAGTTGCAGGGCGAAGTGGGAGACCGCTACCGGCGGGTCAACGATTTCCACCGCTTCGTCCTCGAACGCGCGACCTCGGGCGGCTCGTCGAAGTGGAAGTTCCTGTCCGGGATGTAGAGAAGGGTTAGGGCTCGAAGACCATCAGCCGTGCCTCGATGGGGCCGTTCCACAGGCGGTGCGAGATCGTGGGCTTGCGCCGCAGGGCCTTGGCAAAGATGGGATTGCCGGCCAAGAACACGGCCCGCCAGCCGCGCATCTCGTCGAGCATTCGCCCCATGCTGGCATAGAGCCGTTCGACGTCGGCGCCGGTGGACGCCGATTCCAGGCGCTCGCCATAGGGCGGATTCGCGCACAGGGTTCCCGCGGGCCCGCGCGGAGTTAGCGTGGCGATGTCGCCTACCTCGAAGGTGATGTCGGAAAGCACGGCGGCGGCCTCGGCGTTGCGGCGCGCCGCCGCGATGGCCTCTTTGTCGATGTCGCGGGCCAGGATCGGGCAGGGCGCCTGGGGGCGGATGGCATTCGTGGCGGCCTTCACGAGGGTTTCCCAGATCCTGCGCTGCTCGGCCGTCGCCCAGCGCTCGAACCCGAAGCGCCGCCGCAGCCCCGGCGCGACGCCGCGCGCCGCGAGCGCGTGCTCGATGGCCAGGGTGCCGGAACCGGCCATCGGGTCGATGAAAGGCTGGTCGATGGCCACGCCGCCGAGGCTGAGCACGGCGGCGGCCAGCGATTCTTTGAGCGGGGCTTCGACCATGGCCACACGGTACCCCCGGCGGTGGAGGGGTTCGCCGGACAGGTCGATGAACAGGCGCGCCTCGGCGCCGCGCAGGTGGAGCACGATGGCGACGTCCGGGTTGGTGGGATTCACGTCGGGACGCCGGCCGTTGCGCTCGCGGAGCATGTCCACGATGGCGTCCTTGACCTTGAGCGCGGCGAAGCCCGAGTGGCGCAGGTTGGGATTGTCCTGCGTCGTCGCGCTGACCGCAATGGTCATGCCGCGCCCGACGAAGTCGGTCCAGTCGACCTGGCGCGTTCCCGCGTAGAGGCCGGCGGCGTCGCTGGCGCGAAAGTCGGCGACCTCCAGGAGAACGCGCATGGCAACGCGCGCGTGCAGGCAGACCTTCATCCCGTCCATGAACGTCCCGGCGAACGAAACCCCGCCCGTGGCTCCGCGCGGGCCGTGGATGCGCAACGCCACCAACTCGCGCCGCAGGGCGCCCTCGGTCCCTTTGGCGCAGGTCACGAAAAAGTTGCAGGCGCTCATCGCGGCGGTTCGTTCAGAAGGAGGAACCCACCATGCGATCCATCCCCTGGGCTGGCAAGGAAATCCTGTCGTGCGCGGCACCTCGCGGAGCGAGACGGATAGGGGTAAGATGGCAGGTGGCGGCTTGCCGTCGGAGACATCCAACCGTGGTCACTCGACTTGGCAGTAGTGCGGCACTCTTGGCGCTCGCGGGAGCTCTGGTTGCCGGCCGTGCGTCCGCGCAGACCGATAGGCCTCGCTTCGTCATCCTGCTCGACAACTCTACCTCGATGACGGAGAACCTCGCGTCGCCCGCGATTCAGACCCATGGCGACGGCTCCGCGTCGCAGCCCGGCTGTGACATCGATGGCAAGTCGATCGCCGGGTGGCCCTACGACGACAGCAAGCTCTTCCTGGCCAAGTCGGCCGTGATCGACACCATTTCAGCCTTCGGCGCCGCCGAGTTCGCGCTGGCCGCCTACAGCCGAACCCTCCTGGGGCAGGCCTGCAGCAGCAATTCCGAGTGCAGTTCCCTGGTCGCCGGCTCGGTCTGCGTCGACGTGCCTGGCGATGGCAGCACGCAGACGTATTGCGCCCATCACGGGTCCGACAGTTACCTCGAGTGTTCCGTGGGCACCGGCTGCGTGCGCTGCGCCACTCCCGCCGAAACCAACGATCTGGTCTTCGACTGGGGGCCCTTCGACTGCACCATCACCAAGTGCAGCTACGCCCAAGGATGCATCGGCGGCCAGGTCATCGTCGGATTTCCCGCGGTCGGGGCCTCGAACCTCATGGACATCTATCACTGGATCGACGGCGTGGAAGACCTGCCGCCTTTCGCTGCCTCGTCGAACCGCGAGTTGCGCGCGGTCACCATGACCCCGATCGGCTCCGCGCTGGATTCCTTGCGCGCCTGGTTGACCGACGCGAGCAAGACCAACGTGGGGCCGGGCGCGGGCCTGCTGTCGAGCAGTCCCACGGCTCGCGATCCGCGCGCCGCCTGCCGACCGTACAACATCATTCTCATCACCGACGGCGAGGACACGTGTAGCCCCTCGGCGAACGATCCCATCTCTGCCGCGGCCACGGCCCACAGCTTGGGAATCAACGTCTACGTGGTCGGCTTTGGCGTGGGCAACCACACGCCCTTGAACAGCATCGCGATGGCTGGGTCGGGCGACACCCGGCCGGCCTACTTCGCGTCGAACCGGTCTGACCTCATCGCCAGCCTGGGCGATATCCTGATGAACTCCATGCCCAAGCCGAAGTGCAACTGCGACGCCACCTGCTACGACGAGGCGGCAGCTTTTCCGCTCAAGGGCCAGGCCTGCTCGGTCGGTATCGGCCGCTGCAAGCGTCAGGGCGTCTACGCTTGCAACAGCGCGGGTGACGGCGTGGTCTGCGCCAACGCCTCGACCTGCGGCGCCACCCCGCTGGTGGCGGGCACGCCCCTGCCCGAGCAGTGCGGGCTGCTAGCCGGCTGCCAGGCGCCGACCGCCGCCGACTGCGCCGACGAGAACTGCGACGGTGTCATCGACGAAGGGTTGTCGTGCGCCTGCTCAGCCAAGCCGGAGATCTGCAACGGCGTGGACGACAACTGCAACGGCATCGTGGACGACATCGCGGGGGCCGCGTGCGGCCTCGATCTCGGTGCGTGCAAGCCGGGGGTAACCGTATGCGTGCCCGACGGGGTCGGGGGACAGCAGGTGGTCTGTCAAGGTGGGACGGGGGCCACGCCCGAGGTCTGCGACGGGATCGACAACGACTGTAACGGCCTGGTCGACGACCTGGCGCGTTCCTGCTATCCCGACGGAACCCGGGGATGCGCCTACGACGCCGTCACCAAGGGTTGGGCGTGCGTTGGCGCGTGTCGGACCGGGAGGCAGGCCTGCGCGGCCGGCGCGTGGCAGCCGTGCGTTGGCGTGGTCACGCCCGCCGCCGAGATCGCCTGTGACGGCATCGACAACAACTGCGATGGCACGGTCGACGAGAACGATCCCCTTCCGGTCGCCGGCTGCTATCCGGCCGGCACGATCGGCTGCGACGTCGCCCGCGGAACTTGCATCGGCGAATGCGCCCTGGGCCACCTGGCGTGCGCGGCCAACAAGATGGGCCCAAGTTGCGCGGGCTCGCACGTCCCCGTGGCCGAGCTGTGCAATGGCAAGGACGACGACTGCGACGGCCTGATCGACGAGGACTTCCCGACGCTGGGCCAGCCCTGCAACCAGCAGTCTTGCCAGGGCGCCGGGCAGTTCGTGTGCAACGCCACGGGCACCGCGGTCGAATGCAGCGTCAGCGCCGCCGGCCCCTCGCCCGAGGTCTGCGACGGCCGCGACAACGACTGCGACGGCCTCATCGATGAGCTTCCTGGCCCGGGCGAGCTCGCCATGCCCGGCGTGGGCGTCGCCTGCGGGAGCAACGTGGGCGAATGCCAATCCGGAATCTCCGCGTGTAGTGGTGGCAAGATCGTCTGCAGCGCCGTCGGCCCGAGCCCCGAGATCTGCGACGGCAAGGACAATGACTGCAACGGCAGCATCGACGACGGCGTGGTAGTGCCCGGCGATAGCTGCAATCCGGAGAGCATGGCCTCCGGCCAACCCATGGTGGGCGAATGCCGGCCTGGCTTCTTCGTGTGCCGGGGCAGCGAAGGCTGGAAGTGCCAAGGCGGGGTGGGGCCGGCTCACGAGGTGTGCGACGGCAAGGACAACGACTGCGACGGCGTGATCGACAACAACGCCTCCTGTGCGCCAGGCTATGTCTGCGTCGGCGGCGAGTGCGTGCAGGCGTGCGTCGAGGGCGGGGAACAATATCCCTGCGCCGCCGATCGCTACTGCAAGAACGGTGCGTGTCTGGTCAAGGCCTGCGCGCGGCAGCCCTGTCCCGCCGGTTACCTCTGCCAGGCCGATGGGAGCTGCATCGATCCCTGCTCGCTGGTGATGTGCCTCCCGGGCGCGACCTGCAAGAAGGGGGTGTGTGTCGACTGCTACACCCAGGGGTGCGACGCCGGCCAGCGCTGCATCGGGCGCCAGTGCATGGTGGATCCCTGCGACGGCAAATCCTGTGGCACGGGGCAATTCTGCTCCGCCGGCGCCTGTGTGGCGAGCTGCTCGGGCGTCGCGTGCGGCGCCTTGCAGTTCTGCCGGCAGGGTGCATGCGTGCAATCGGCCTGCGCGAGCGGGTGCGCCAGCGACTTCTTCTGCGACGA
>JADGRD010000229.1 GCA_017881285.1 Pseudomonadota bacterium
CTCGGGGTAGTGCAGGGTAGCCTGGCCGCGATGATCGACGAAGCGGGCCGCCACCAGGCCCGCGCTGGCCAGGGCGGCTTGCTGGTCGGCCGAGGCGAACTCGGCGCGGCCCTCGCCGTGCGCGACCGCGATGGGAAGCAGGGAACCGGCCATGCCGGCCAGAAGAACCGACGGGCTTTCCTCGATGCGCAGGAGGGCCAGGCGGGCCTCGAATTGCTCGCTGCGGTTGCGCACGAAGCGCGGCCACGCCGCGGCGCCGGGAATGATCTCCTTGAGATTGGACACCATCTGGCAACCGTTGCAGACACCGAGCGTGAAGGTGTCCTGCCGGGCGAAGAAGCGCTCGAACTCGTCGCGGGCCCGCGCGCTGTAGAGGATGGACTTGGCCCAGCCTTCGCCCGCGCCGAGGACGTCGCCGTAGGAGAAGCCGCCGCAGGCCGCGAGCCCGCGGAATGCGGCCAGCGAAACGCGGCCGGCGAGGATGTCGCTCATGTGCACGTCGACGGCTTCGAAACCGGCGCGGTGAAAGGCGGCGGCCATCTCGATCTGACCGTTCACGCCTTGCTCGCGCAGGATGGCGACGCGCGGCCGGGTAGAGCGGGCGACGAAAGGCGCGGCGATATCGGCTTGCGGGTCGAAGCTGGGCCGCATGACCAGGCCGGGATCGCTGGCGTCGCAGCGGGTCTCTTGCTCTTCGGCGGCGCAGGCCGGGTCGTCGCGCAGGGACTGCATGGCGAGGGTGGTCTCGGACCAGATGCCGCGCAGGACGGTGCGCTTCTCGGAGAAGAGGACCTGGCCGTTCTTGCGGATGGCGATCGCGTCCGTGGCCACGGGCCGGCCACAGGTGGAGACAGCGCCGGCGAGCCCGTGCCGCGCGAGGCAGTCGCGTACGGCGGCGAGGTCGGCCTGGCGCGCCTGGAGGACCGCACCGAGCTCCTCGGCGAAGAGCTCGGCCAGCACATCGCCGCCGTCCGGCGGAAGTTCGATGTCGAGCCCCGTGCCGCCCGCGAACGCCATCTCGACCAGGGTGACGAACAGGCCGCCGTCGGAGCGGTCGTGGTAGGCCAGGATCGTTCCTTCGGCCGCGAGCTCTTGGATGGCCGAGAAGAAGCCTTTGAGCCGCGCGGGCTCGTCGAGATCCGGCGGCACGTCGCCAAGCTGACCGAAGACCTGCGCCAAGGCCGAGCCGCCCAGGCGGTTCTTGCCGCCGCCGAGGTCGACCAGCAGCAGGCGGGTTTCGCCCTGGTCGGTGCGCAGTTGCGGGGTGAGCGCGCGGCGAATGTCGGTGGCCGGCGCGAAGGCGCTGACGATGAGCGAGAGCGGGGCGGTCACGCGCTTTTCCCGGCCGTCCTCGCGCCAGACGGTGCTCATGGACATGGAGTCCTTGCCCACGGGAATGGCGATGCCGAGCGCGGGGGCCAGTTCCTCGCCGACGGCGCGAACGGCGTCGTAGAGGCGCGCGTCTTCGCCGAGATGACCGGCCGGCGCCATCCAGTTGGCCGACAGCTTCACCTGGCCGAGCGCGGCGATGGGCGCGCTGGCGATGTTGGTGATCGCCTCGCCGACGGCCATGCGCACCGAGGCCGCGGCGTCGAGCAGCGCCAGAGGCGTGCGCTCGCCCATGGCCATGGCTTCGCCGGTGAACGCGTCGTAGCTGGTCGCCGTGACGGCGGCATCGGCCACCGGCACCTGCCACGGTCCCACCATCTGGTCGCGCGCGATGAGGCCGGTGACGGTGCGGTCGCCGATGGTGATGAGGAAGGTCTTGTCCGCGACCGCGGGTAGGCGCAGCACGCGCGTGACGGCCTCGCGCAGGTCGATGCCCGCCGTCGAGAACGGCCGCTGCGCGATGGCCGCGCGCCGCACGTCGCGAACCATCTTGGGCGGCTTGCCGAGGAGGACCGCGAGCGACATGTCGATGGGCGTGTTGCCGAAATGCGAGTCGGTCACCACCAGCATGTCGTCGGCGGTGGCGCTGCCGAGCACGGCGAAGGGGCAGCGCTCGCGCCGGCACAGCCGGGCGAACTCGTCGAGTTTCTCCGCCGCCACCGCGAGCACGTAGCGCTCTTGCGCTTCGTTGCACCAGATCTCGAGCGGGGACATCCCCGGCTCGTCGTTCGGGATCTTGCGCAGCTCGAAGCGGGCGCCGCGCCGGCTGTCGTTTACGAGCTCGGGCAACGCGTTCGAGAGACCACCCGCGCCCACGTCGTGGATGGAGACGATGGGACTGGCCGCGCCAAGCGCGCAGCAGCGGTCGATGACCTCCTGGCAGCGCCGCTCCATCTCGGCGTTGTCGCGCTGGACCGAGGCGAAATCCAGGTCCTCCTCCGAGGCGCCCGAGGCCATGGAGGAGGCCGCGCCGCCGCCCAGGCCGATGAGCATGGCCGGCCCGCCGAGCACGACGATGGCCGCGCCGGCCGGCACCTTGCCCTTGCCGACGAGCGGCAGGCGGATGTTGCCAAAGCCGCCGGCGATCATGATGGGCTTGTGGTAGCCACGGATCTCGGGGCCGCAGGCGCCTGGCACTTCCATCTCGAACGTCCGGAAGTAGCCCGCGAGGTTGGGCCGCCCGAATTCGTTGTTGAAGGCCGCGCCGCCGATGGGGCCTTCCAGCATGATGTCGAGCGCCGAGGCAATGCGGGCGGGCTTGCCGAAGTCCGGTTCCCATGGCCGGATGGCGTCGGGCAGGCGCAGGTTGGAAACCGAGAAACCGGTCAGGCCCGCCTTGGGCTTGGAGCCGCGGCCGGTCGCGCCTTCGTCGCGGATCTCGCCGCCCGAGCCGGTCGAGGCGCCAGGGTAGGGCGAGATCGCCGTCGGATGGTTGTGCGTCTCGACCTTCATCAGGATGCCGGTCGGCTCGCGATGGAAACCGTAGGCGCCGGTCACGGGATCGGGCCAGAAGCGGCCGGCCTCGGGGCCGGCGATGACCGCGGCGTTGTCGCTGTACGCCGAGAGTACCCCGGCCGGGCGCTTCTCGGTGCTGTTGCGGATCATCTTGAAGAGCGACTTGCCCTGCGGCTGGCCATCGATGATGAAGTCGGCGTTGAAGATCTTGTGCCGGCAGTGCTCGCTGTTGGCCTGCGCGAACATCATCAGTTCCACGTCGGTCGGATTCCGTCCCAGGGCGCGGAAGTTCTCGACGAGGTAGTCAATCTCGTCCGGCGCGAGGGCCAGGCCCATGTCGCGGTTGGCGGCTTCGATGGCCGCGCGGCCGGCGCCGAGCACGTCCACGGTCGCCAGTGGCCGCGGGGCGGCGTGCTGAAAGAGCCGTTCGGCGTCCGCCTCGCGATCGAGTACGGACTCGGTCATGCGGTCGTGGATGGCCCTGCGCAGGGCGGCCTCGCTTCCCACCTCGCCGGCCAGCGTGTACCAGATGCCCCGCTCGATGCGCCGGACCTTGTCGAGCCCGCAGTTGTGCGCCACGTCGGTGGCCTTCGACGACCAGGGCGAGATGGTACCGATACGCGGCACGATCAGGAGCCGGCGGCCGGCCAGGGCACGCGCCTCCACCCGCGGGCCGTAGCGCAGCAATCGGTCGAGGACGCGGGCCTCGCCCTCGGTGAGCAGTTCGGCTAGGTCGGCAAAGTGGACGAATTCCGCGCCGATTTCGCGAATCGCCGGATTGGTAGTCTGGATTTTCTTGAGCCGCTTGGCCAGGCGCGCGGAGGTGAACGCAGGGGCGCCGCGAAGTACGAGCGTGGTCATCGTGAAACCGGTGGGAAGAGTTGCGCTTCCGGGGAAGGATTGCAACCCGGAAGCGCGGGCAGATCGCGGGTCAGTGGCTAGACATCCGTACCCATGCGGTGCTACGTGTTGAAGTGACGTGATGAATAGACCAACGACAAACCGAGCCCATTGGGGGTGGGGCGTGCCACTCCTTTCGACCCTTCTCGCGCTGCTTTCCGCGTGCATCATGCCCGGCAAGACGCCGGCCATCGGTGGCGCCGGCGAGGAACTGGGCGCCTGCGGGGCCGACGGCCTCATCGACGACGGCGAGGACGGCAACAACCAAACCAAGCCGGCCGGCGGGCGCGGCGGCTACTGGTACACCTTCGCCGACGAGACGGGAACCACCGTAACGCCCGAGGCGGGCGCCAAGGGGGGGACATTCGCCATGTCGTCGGGGGGCGCCAACGATTCGAAGTACGCCGCTAACGTAAAGGGGCACGTGGCGCAAGGGCAAGTCGTGTTCGGCGCAATGGGGCTCAACTTCGTGGATCCCAAGAACGCCTATGACGCATCCAAGTACAAGGGCGTCTCCTTCTGGGCGAAGAAGGCGCCGGGTAGCTACGGCCAGGTTCGCTTCAAGGTCCCGGACATCAGCACCGACGGCGACGGTGGCGTGTGCACCGAGTGCTTCAACGATTTCGGCGCGAACCTCTCGCTCACCGACCTGTGGCAGCACTTCGTGTTCACGTGGCGCAAGCTGCGGCAGCTTCCCGACTGGGGCTCACCGAAACCGCATGCCATCAAGCCGAACAAGCTCTTCGGCATGCAATGGCAGGTCAACAAGGCCGGGGCTGATTTCGACATCTGGGTGGACGACGTGGAGTTCGTCGGATGCGAGTAGTCTCCGCGTTCGTAGTGGCGCTGGGATTCGCCGGCGCCGCGTGCATTCCGACGGTCGAGGACCGGCAAGCGGCGCCCAAGGCGGCCCGCAAGCGCGGCGCGGCGGCGCAGACCTCGCAGGCGTTGCGTGCCAAGCCGCAGGCGCAGGTGGAGGTCGCGGACTTTCCCAAGCCCGCGCCGCTCGGCGCCTACGCCTTCACCGGCAAGACGGGCAACGAATACGCCGATCGCTTCATCGCGCTGTGGAACGACATGCACGCGCCCAAGAACGGCTACTTCAGCCCCGAGGGCGTGCCCTACCACGCGGTGGAGACCCTGCTCGTCGAGGCGCCCGACTACGGGCATGAAACCACCTCCGAGGCCTACAGCTACTGGATGTGGCTGGAGGCGGCCTATGGCAAGTTGACCAAGGACTGGAAGCCGCTCGCGAAAGCCTGGGAAAGCACCGAGGCGTACCTCATTCCGACTCCCGAGGATCAACCGACCGCGGGTTCGTACACCGAGACCCATCCCGCGGTCTTCGCCGGGGAGCAAGACCAGCCGAGCGGGTACCCGGCGGCCCTCGATGCGACGGCTCCGACCGGGCACGACCCGCTCTACAAGGAGCTCAAGGAAACCTACCGCACGCCCTTCATCTACGGCATGCACTGGATCCTCGACGTCGACAACTGGTACGGCTTCGGGCGGCGCGGGGATCGCGTGTCGAGGCCCGCCTACATCAACACCTTCCAGCGCGGCGAGGAAGAATCGGTGTGGGAGGCGATTCCGCAGCCGTGCTGGGAGGACTTCCAGTTCGGCGGCAACAACGGCTACCTCGATCTCTTCGTCAAGCAGGACGGCGGGTATGCGCGGCAGTGGAAGTACACGACGGCGCCCGACGCCGACGCGCGCGCGGTGCAGGCCATGTACTGGGCCCGGGTGTGGGCCGAGGAGCAGGGCGTGGGCGGCAGCATCGATCCGCTGGTCAAGAAGACCTCCAAGCTCGGCGACTACCTGCGCTACGCGCTCTTCGACAAGTACTTCAAGACCATGGGTTGCCAGACGCCGGAGTGTCCGGCGGCCGACGGCTACGAGGGCGCGCACTGGCTGCTCGCGTGGTACTACGCCTGGGGCGGCTCGACGGCCAAGGCGGCCGGGTGGTCCTGGCGCATCGGTGCCAGCACGGCGCACAGCGGATACCAGAACCCGTTCGCGGCCTGGGTCCTGGCGAACGACAAGGCGCTGCGGCCGCTTTCCCAAAACGGCGCCAGCGACTGGGCCAAGAGCCTCGACCGGCAGCTGGAGATGTATCGCTGGTTGCAGTCGGCCGAGGGCGGCATCGCGGGCGGTGCCACCAATAGCTGGCGTGGCCGTTACGAGAAGTTCCCGGCCAACCTGCCGACCTTCTACAAGCTGGCCTATGTCGAGGCGCCGGTCTACGTAGACCCACCCAGCAACAACTGGTTCGGCTTCCAGGCCTGGAGCTTGGACCGCGTGGCCCAGCTCTACTACGTCACGGGCAACGAGCACGCCAAGGTCATCCTCGACCACTGGGCGAAGTGGGTGCTGGCCAACGTCAAGCTGACCAAGGACGGTAGCTTCGAGATCCCGTCGGATCTGAGCTGGTCGGGCGTGCCGCAGCT
>JADGRD010000230.1 GCA_017881285.1 Pseudomonadota bacterium
CAAGCGAGGTACATGTCACTGCCCTCCACGAGGGGCAGGCCGACGAGCTCAGGCACCTGATAGGGATGCAGTGCCAGCACACGCTCGCGCAGGGCAGGAAACAGCTCACGCCGGGTCTTGACCAAGCACAGAAGCTCGCCTTCGTTACAGATCTTGTCTTCCCACGCGTAGACCGAGCGCACGCCGGGCAAGACATTCACGCACGCGGCGAGCTTCTCGCTCACCAGCGTGTGCGCGAGACGGCCAGCCACTTCGTCGTCGGGCACCGTGATGAGGACGACCACGAACTCGGCGGGCGAGGGCGAAGCAGCGTCGGGCATGCGGTCTTCTACCTCAAGGAGCGGCTGCGTGCCCGCCGTCAGGTCGGGCCGCGTCCCGCCGTGACACAGTCGAAGGCCATGGTCGCTGAGGCAACGCACCCCACGGCGGGCGCCGATGCCGAGCGCCCGCGATGGGTGCGCGGGGACTGGATTGCGGTCACCCTCGTTCTCGTCTGGGTGGCGGTTTGCTTCGCCCAGACGCTCGGCTTCGGTTTCGTCAACTGGGACGAATTCAAAATGCATCGGGATTGACGATGCATTCCCCCACACGTAGTTTAAGAGCGTGAGGAGAAGAGCATGAGCCATCAGCAATGCCAGAGCTGTGCGATGCCCATCGAGAGCGGCAGTTACTGCCAGTACTGCGCGGACGAGAATGGCAACCTACAGTCGTTCGAGGAGCGCTTCGAGCGCATGGTGCAGTGGATGTCGCGCCAGAAGCCCGATCTTTCCCCCGCCGAGGCGCGGAACCAGACGCTCGCCTATATGGCGCAGATGCCGGCGTGGCGCGATCATCCGAAAGTGAAGGCCGCGGCGGGGAAATCGCCGGGGTGAGCCCGCGACTTCCCCGGCGGCGGGATGGTTGACAGCCGGGCATCCCATCGGCGAAGAAGCTGGCCGTGCCGGCGAGCAGGAAGCCGGCCATACTTCCCATGCTCCCATGCATGAGCTTGCCATCGCCCAGGCGATCCTCGATCGCGCCAAGGCCGCATCCGAACGGAATGGCGGCGGCCGCGTGACCAAGATCGGGTTGCGCATCGGCGAGATCTCGGGCGTGGAGCCGGACGCGCTCGCCTTCGGCATCGAGGCCTTGAGCAAGAACACCCCGTTCGAGGGCCTGGCCCTCGAAATCGAGCAGCCGCGACGCAAGTTGCGCTGCGCGGCCTGCGCGGCCGAGTTCGAGCCCGAGGCGTTCGCCTACGCGTGCCCCGCGTGCCAGAACCTGTCCAGCGAGTGCATCGCCGGCAACGAGCTCGACGTCAGCTTCATCGAACTAGAGGATCCGCCATGCGCGTAGCCGTCGAAGAGAAGGTCCTGAGCGAAAACGACAAACTGGCCATCGGCCTGCGCGAGCGCTTCCGCAGGAACAAGGTTTTCTGCGTGAACCTCATCAGCTCGCCTGGCTCGGGCAAAACCGCGCTCCTCGAACGCACGCTGGAGGCGTTGCCCAAGTCGGCCAAGGTTGCGGTGCTCACCGGCGACATCCAGACCGAGAACGATGCGCGCCGCCTGGCCCACGCGGGCTTTCCAGTCAAGCAGATCACCACCGGCGGCACCTGTCACCTCGACGCCAGCATGATCATCAAGGCGCTCGCCGACTGGGATCTCGCCACCATCGACATCCTTTTCGTCGAGAACGTGGGCAATCTCGTGTGCCCGACCAGCTACGATCTGGGCGAGCACGCCAAGATCGTCGTGCTCAGCGTAACCGAGGGCGAGGACAAGCCGCTCAAGTACCCGTCGATCTTCGCCGTCTCCGAGCTGTGCATCATCAACAAGATCGATCTCCTGCCGTACGTGTCGTTCGCTCTCGACGAGGCTCTGGCGAACGTGCGCCAAGTCCATCCCGGGATGGCCGTGGTGCAGACGAGCTGCACCAAGCGTGAGGGCCTCGACGGCTGGCTCCAGTGGATCGAGCAGCGTCGCGCGCAGGCGATGGCCGAGTAGGACAGCGGAGGGCAAAGCGCATGGCGAACCTGGGACACACGGCCCTCATTACCGGCGCCTCGGCCGGCATCGGGCGCGAGTTGGCCAAGCTGGCGGCGCAGGACAAGCGCGACCTCGTGCTGGTGGCGCGGCGACGCGACCGCCTGGAGGAGATCGCGGCGGAATTGCGGGCGGCGCGCGGCGTGACGGTCACGGTGATCGCGGCGGATCTGGGCCAGCCGGCCGCGCCCCAGGCCATCTTCGAGCAAGTGCGGGCGGCGGGCATCGAGCTCGAGTGCCTGATGAACAACGCTGGCTTCGGCAGCGTCGGGCCCTTCGCCGAAATGAATCGACCTCGCCAGCTCGAGATGATCGACGTGAACGTGCGCGCACTCGTCGAGCTGACCCACCTTTGCTTGCCGGGGATGCTCGCGCGCCAGCGCGGCCAGATCCTGAACGTCGCTTCGATCGCGGGGTTCGTGCCGGGCCCGTACATGGCCACCTACTATGCGAGCAAGGCCTTCGTGCTGAGCTTCACCGAGGCGCTCGCTACCGAATTGCGCGGGACCGGCGTCACCGCGACCGCGTCTTGCCCCGGCCCCACCGCCACTGAATTCGGCGATGTCGCTGGCAGCGCACGGACCAAGCTCCTCCGTCGCGGTGTCGCGGATGCCGCGGGGGTGGCCAAGCATGCGTACCGGGCCATGCTCGCCGGCCGGGTCGTGGCCATTCCGGGCCTCATGAACAACCTCCTCGCGCAGTCGGTTCGCTTCGGCCCGCGCGCGCTCATCCGCCGCATCGCCGCGGGGCTCAATACTCTCCGGAAGTAGTGTCGATACGTCAGGGCGGTGAGGTACTTCCCTCGCTCGCGTGCAGCGTCCGCGCCCGCTGCCAGTCGGAGTTGGCATTGTCGGTACGGCCCATGCGCTCGAACATCCGCGCGCGGTTGGCGAAATAGTCGCCCCGGTCAGGGCGTAGGCGGATGGACTCGCTCTCGTCGGCCACGGCATCGTCGAGCCGGCCCAGTTGGACGAGGGTGACGGCCCGGTCGTTCAAGATGGCGGCGCGGCGTTTGTCCGCGTGGGTGGGGCTGACGGGCGGGGGGCTGGCGAGTGCGGCGGTGTAGTCAGCGAGAGCTTGGCCAAGATTTCCGCGCTGGTAGTAGTAGTCGGCGCGGCTGTTGTGGGCCTCGACATTGCCCGGCTCGCACGCGAGCACCTGGCTCCACAAGCTTTCGCTGTCATGCCACACGGCGATCTGCTTGATGGAGAGCCAGGACAGGCTCGCGGTGAGAAGCGCGAAGATCGCCGCCAGCGTCGGCAGCCAGAATCGGGATGAGACAGCGGCCCGTTCCCAGACAAATCCGACAGCGGCGCCGGCGAGGATCGCGAGGGCAATACCGGGCAAATAGGTGTAGCGCTCCGCCATGGCCTGGGGCCCGACCTGCACGATGCCGAGCACGGGTAGAAGCATCACGAGGTAGCTCAAGAGCCCGACCACGAGCGGGCGTCGCCGGCGCTTGAGCGCCCAGCACAGCATGACCAGGAGGACCAAGGCGAGCAGCCGGGAGGCAAGCGCCTGGCGGGCCTCCCACCACGAGGACAGGTCGGACAGCATGGGGTACGAGTAGAGGGCTCGCAGCTCCGACGGCCACAAGGTCTTGCCGAGGTACGCCACCGGGGCTTGTATCGCGACCGACAGCCTCGTACGCAGTGGCAAGTCCGCGAGGGCGCGCATGGCGCCGGCCGCTTGCTGTGCGTGCAAGGTCACCAGGGCCGCTGCCATGGCAAGGAGCACGAAGGGCAGCTTTTCGGCGAGCAGCCGGCGCAGCCGAGGCCGCCGCAGGCGTGCTAGCGGATAGGCGTCGAGCACAAGCAGTACGAGCGGGAAGCTGACGGCCATGGGCTTCGAAAGCAGCGCCAACGCGAAGCAGGCGAGGGTGGCGAGATACCAACGCGAGATGGATGTCCCTCTCGCGTGGCGGAGATAGCCGAGCAGGCCGAGAAGGTAGAACAGCGTGCACAGCAATTCCTTGCGCTCCGACACCCAGGCCACGCATTCCACGCGCAAGGGGTGCAGCCCCCACAGCAACCCCGCCGCGATACCGGCCGCGATGATTTCTCGCCGGGATAGTGCGCGCACGCCGAGGATTGCGCAGCAGAGCAAGACCACGAGGCCGGCATTGAGCGCATGCACGACGAGACTCGTCAGGTGGTGTCCCGGGGCCCAAAGGCCGAAGACGGCGTGATCCACCGCATGCGAGAGGGTGGCCAAGGGATGCCAGTTTCCGCTCGCGTGGAATGTGGTGAAGGCAGCGGGCAGGGCCTTTGCCAGCGGATCGCGATTGACGTAGACGCCGTCGTCCCAGTTGACGAATCCGTTGCCCAGGACCGGGAGATAGACCAGGCATACGAGCAAGGCCACGCCGGCCGCCGCCAGATGGGCGGACTGCGAACCGCCACCTTTCTGCGTGTGCGCCGGGTTGCTCATCACCATGCAAGGTTCACGAGAATCGGGACCCTGTCAAACCGTCAGCAGATGCGCGGCAGTTGCTCTCCGCTGTGCATGTCGAGGATGCGCTTGGTGCCGATGCGGCTTTTCAGGGTCACGAGCGCGGCGGGAGTTTCCGAGACGATGCCAATGCGCGCGGCCTGGGCGCTGACCGCGTGGCCGCGCAGGATCGCGAGTGCCGGCTCGGCCTGCGCGGCCGGCACGAAAGTGACGAAGCGTCCTTCATTGGCGAGATAGAGCGGGTCGAGGCCGAGGATCTCGCAGGCGCCACGGACGTTCTCCTCGACGGCGATGGCGTCTTCGTCGATGTCCACGTGCAAGCGGCTGGATTCGGCGATCTCGATGAGGCTGGTGGCGAGCCCGCCGCGCGTCAGGTCGCGCAGGCAGTGAACCTCGATCCCCGCGGCGAGGAGCGCGAGCACGGGCGCGGCGAGCGGCGCGCAGTCGGTCTCGATGGTGCTCTCGAATTGCAGGCCCTCGCGCACGGCCATGATGGCCACGCCGTGGCGGCCGACGTCGCCGCTCAACAGAATGGCGTCGCCCGGGCGCACGCTCGACGGGGCGATGGCCAGGCCGTGTTCGATGACGCCGACGCCGGCGGTGTTGACGAAGAGGCCATCGCCCTTGCCGCGGTCGACGACCTTGGTGTCGCCGGTGACGATGTCGACCGATGCGGCCTTCGCGGTGCGCGCCATGGAGGCCACGACCCGCTCGAGCGTTGCGATGGGCAGGCCTTCCTCCAGGATGAACCCCGCGGAAAGCGCGAGCGGGCGCGCGCCACACATGGCGAGATCGTTCACGGTGCCGGTGACGGCCAGGGTGCCGATGTCGCCGCCGGGGAAGAAGAGCGGGTGCACGACGTAGGAATCGGTGGTGAAGGCGATGCGGCCATTGCCTGCCGCCAGCACGGCGCCATCGTGGCGCGATGCGAGCGGCTGGTTGCCGAAGGCTGGGAGCACGACGCGTTCGAGCAGCGTGTGCATCATCCGGCCACCGCCGCCGTGGGCGAGGGTGACGTGGTCTTGATTGCTCAGGGGAAGAGGACAGCTTCCGGCGAAGGTGGGGGCGTTGGGCATACTCAGCTCCCCGCGCGCTCGGCGTGACGGCGGTAGGTGTAGTAGGCCGCGCACGCGCCCTCGCTCGAAACCATGGTGGCGCCAAGCGGTCGTTCGGGCGTGCAGCGGCCGCCGAAGGCCGGACATTCCCGTGGTTTCTTCACCCCGCGCAGGACCTGGCCGCTGATGCACTCGGAGTCCTCATCGGCGTGATAGTCCGCCACGCCGAAGCGAGTCTCGGCGTCGTAGGCCGTGAATTCGCCGCGCAGGGCGAAACCACTTGACGGGATCTCGCCGATCCCGCGCCATTTGCGCGGAACCACGCGAAAGACTCTTGCCATCAGCTCTTGCGCCGGGCGATTGCCCTCGCGCCGGACCGAGCGCGCGTACTGGTTTTCGACCTCGGCGCGGCCCGCTTCGAGCTGGCGCACGGCCATCAAGATGCCTTGCAGGATGTCGAGCGGCTCGAAGCCGGTGACCACGATGGGCACGTGGTACTTCTTCGCCAGGGGAACGTATTCCTCGAAGCCCATCACCGTGCAGACGTGGCCCGCGGCCAGGAAGGCCTGGGTGTGATTGTCGGGCGCGGAAAGCAGCGCCTCGATGGCGGGCGGCACCAGCACGTGGGAAA
>JADGRD010000231.1 GCA_017881285.1 Pseudomonadota bacterium
GAAAGCGGTCCGGAAACAGTGGCGGGACGAGAGCTGGCCTCGGTGGAACGCCGGGCGGTTCGGGCGGGACCAATTCCGGTGCTGGCGGAGGCGGGAGTGGCGGCGTTTCCAGCGCAACTGGATCGTCGCATGGTGGCTCGGCCGGCACTACCAGTGAGAGCAAATCCACGGGGTGCTCATGCGATATCGGACGGCCCTCGATGGGACCCGGGGCACTGGGACTCTTCATTCTCCTGGTGATGAGCGCGTACCGTCGGGCCAAGGGACGGCGCGGTGGTGTTGGCTGAGTCCGAGCGCGACGGTGGAGAGACTGCAAAATGGCACCGAAGAAGCTGTCGAGACTTGTCATCCTGCTCTTCGTTGGAATGCTGGGTCTTGGCTGCACGGGCCAGAATGGCAAGTCAGGCGCAGGCTCGGGCGGTTCCACTTCTGCGCCGAGTGGAGGCGCCTTCGGCACGGGCGGTAGTGGCGGTGCCACGGGTGTGGGAGGCACGGCGGGATCGAGGACCGACGCTGCGTCCGTGACCGGTGGCCAGGGCGGCACGCAGCCGACCGTCACGGATGCGGCAGTGGGCGCGGAGGTTGCGGACGTCGCTTCGGTCCCACGGGATATGGCGTCTGGCAGCAGCGGTGGAACTGGCGGATCGGCCGGGATTGGAGGTTCGAGCAAGACTGGCGGAACGACCGGAGCCGGCGGCACGACCGGGGCCGGTGGCACGACTGGGGCTGGTGGTTCGAGCAAGACTGGCGGAACGACCGGGGCCGGCGGCACGACTGGGGCCGGCGGCACGACTGGGGCCGGCGGAAGGACCGGGGCCGGCGGTACGACTGGGGCTGGCGGCACGATTGGGGCCGGAGGCGCGACGGGCGTCGGGGGTCAAACCGGAGCTGGCGGCGCTACCACCGTCACCTTTCAGAACGGCAGCTTTTGGAAGGACACCAAGGGCAACCGCATCGAGGCCCACGGCGGCGGATTCCTCAAGGTCGGCGACACATGGTATTGGTTTGGCGAGGACAAATCGGGGAACTCGGGCACGTTCAAGGCGGTCAACTGCTACGCATCGAAGGATCTCGTGACCTGGGAGTTCCGCAACGCGATCATCACCCGCAGCACCGCGACCCAGCTCAACACCTCTGATCGCATCATCGAGCGGCCCAAGGTCATCTACAACGACTCGACCAAGCAATACGTGATGTGGGCCCACTGGGACAACGGCGATTACAGCGAGGCCTCGGCGAGTGTCTTCACCAGTCCGACCGTCGACGGCAACTACACCTTCGTGAAGTCGTTCAAGCCGCTCGGCAACATGTCGCGCGACTGCAACCTGTTCAAGGAGGACAATGGGACGGCCTATTTCATGTCGGCCGCGAATAACAACGCGGACATGATGATGTACCAGCTCACGGACGACTACCTCGACGTCAAGCAGCTGACCGTCAAGTTGTGGGCGGGCTCCAGCCGCGAGGCACCGGCGATGTTCAAGGCCGGCGGGACGTACTTCATGATCAACTCGGCCGCCACTGGGTGGAATTCCAACCAGGCCCAGTACGCCAGCGCACCCGCCGTGGCTGGTCCCTGGACCAGCCTCAGCAATATTGGCGATTCGACCACCTTCGACACGCAGTCCACCTACGTAATTCCAATCGTGGGCAGCGAGGCGACGACCTACATCTACGCCGGTGATCGCTGGCAGGATCCCGATTTGGTCAGCTCGAAGTACATCTGGCTGCCCCTAGTTGTGAATGGTACCAAGCTGAGCTTGAGCTACTCCGCCCAGTGGTCGCTTAACCTGACCACCGGTCGCAGCAACTAGTTCCGCCCGTCAGAAATCCGGCCGTATTCGGCCGCCGATCCTCTTGGAACCCTGGGAGGGTTCCAAACCTCCCGCGAAGGGCGAGGCCGAGCGAAGCTCGTCCACGCCCGCGCGGTAGCGCCCCCCGCGTCGTTGCTCCTCGGTTGCATAGCTACGGCTATGCGTCCTCGTCGCGCCTCGCGGGAGACGCGGCTTGGCGGCCTCGGTACTGCCCGTATTTCTGACGGGCAGAACCAGCTCGCACTCTTCGCGACCGGGGCGTGCGCGTCAGCGACCGTACCCGGCAGCGACGATGTTGGCCTGCACGGCGTCGTCGATCGCATCCGACGGGTTGCCGGATGTCATGCATCCTTCGAAGAAGGTTCCTTCGCCGGTGTGGCTGTTGTCACCGCCGGTTCCGAGGATGATGGCGCCCTCCTTCTTCTGGGGACTGTAGCCGGCCGGGCGTGCTCCGTCATACTTGATCGCGAGGGTGCCGGACTGTGCATCGCCGCCCTTGAGCACCATACGGTTCCCAGAGGGACCCTTGAGCATGGCCACAGCATAGTTGGCGACGAGGGGCGTGTTGCTAGCTGTCACGACGTTGGGATCGCCTCCCGCATAGACGCCGTCTTCGATGTCCGCCATGACCCAGGGGCCGGCGCCATTGCCCTTGGCCCACTGTGTGCTACTCCCGAAATAGACTGCTTCCATGGTGGCCTTGCCGTTGTCCAAGTTGTTTGTCTCTGCGTTCCCATAGTCGAAGCAGCACCATTGGTTGTAGTGCTTCCCACTTACCACCATGTACATGGCCTCCGGCTGATCGCCGGTCGGGACCCCCTTCGTCTGGTTGTTTCGGTAACCCACGGCGCCTACATCATTGTCCCAGCTTGAAGTTGTATAAACGCCATAGACCGTATGACCGTTTAGCTGTATTTTGGCCTGGGTCGCGTTCGCTTCCAGGCCCCCATTGTTCAACCAGCCGCCCGGTGGCGATTTGGTGAGATGATTGCCGTTCGGCGACTGGTCGTAGATCTCCGAAATTGTGCAAGTCGTGCCGGCGCAGAACGTATCTTGCGTGGCCGAGCTGGCGTAGCCTCCAGCGCTCAGGACTGCGATGTCTTTGGTGGTCTTGTCCGACGCGCGCCTGACCTGGTACAGGTTTCCGCTGTACGATCCGTAGAGAGCACGAACCGTGCTGTGCGCCGCGACACATGGTGTATTGCCGGATTGGTAGATGTCGCAAGGCCCGCCAGCACCCGTCGTACCGCTCGAGCCGGCGGTTCCACCCGTGCCACTGGTGCCACCCGAACCGGTCTGACCGCCAGCCGCGGCATCCTGGGGATTGCTGCTACCGCCTCCTACACCGCCGCTGCCAGCCGAACCTCCGCCGGAGCTGGTCCGAGTGCGCCCGCCAGCCCCACCCGCGCGACCGGTTCCGCCACTCGCGCCGCCGCCCCCCGATTGGCCTTGTCCACCTCCAGTACTCGCGATTCCGCCTGAAGCCGTGCTTCCTCCGCTGCCCGTGGTTCCACCCTCACCGAGCGCGCCGGCTGGGCCCGTCACCCCACCACTACCCACAGACCCACCCACACCCGCCAGGCCGCCGGATCCATTCCCACCCGTGGATTTCGCTGTGCCGCCAGAGCCCACGCTGCCCCCAGTATTGGACGGTCCTGAGACTGTGAGACCGCATGCCTCGACCGCTGCCAGCAAAAGTGCGAGGGAAAGGAAAGCTTGCAGGTCAGGTCGCGCGTGTTTCATAGATGACCTCAGAATGTGTGATTGGGCCGACCGAGCGAATGTCGCTGAGTGTCAAGAGGGTAGGCGGGACTGGCCGACCTCGGACATTCCATGCCGGAGTTCCCCGCCGACCTCCGGGGTTTTCCGGAGCTTCGGCTAGCAAACCTCGCGACGACTCTGCAGAGCGGCCTTGTCGCTCATGCAGTGGCGCGAGCGTCGTCTTTCCGTTGCGCTGATTCGGCGGTTGCTCGACGCTCAAGCAACGGGGCGAATCGTCGATAGTAGACAAATGGGTCAACTGACAAACGGATGGCTGCGGGTTCGGTGGGGTCGCCGTCCCCTTGGAGTGAGCTTTATGACGGAAAGCGGAACGGTCCGTCACTGCTCCTACTGCATCCGAGGATGACGATGATGGGAGGCAAAGCAAAGACCGATGCGCCCGGCATTCCGCCGAGTGCAGCCTCTCCCGCGCCTCCCTTCCAAGCTATCTACAAGCAATACCTAGACTTCGTGTGGTCATCGGCCGGACACCTCGGTGCCGGAAGAGACGTCATTGACGACGTGGTTCAGGATGTATTCATCGTGATCCATTCCAAGCTTGCAACGTTGCAACGGCCAGAAGCCCTGCGAAGCTGGATCTACGGTATCGTACGCCGTACGGTGAGTGACTACCGGCGGTCCAGGCGGACCCGGGATGCCGCTGGGGCGAGACTCGGCGCCGAGATCAGGTCGAGTCCACCGTCTCCATCGCCTCTCGACATGGCTGAGAGGAATGCCGAACTGGACCTGCTCGAGAGCGTCCTGGCAGAGCTCGACGAGCCGAAACGAGAGGTCTTCGTGATGGTGGAGGTTCTCGAAATGACGGTACCGGAGGTGGTTCAGGCGCTCGAGATGCCGCTGAATACAGCCTATTCGAGGCTTCGGATGGCGAGGCAAGTCTTCGAGGAAGCGCTCGCCAGGCATGAAGCGCATGACAAGGAGAATCGGCGACCATGTCAACCTTGAGTCCAAGAGGTCATGCTCTCGTTCGTGCCGGTCGGCGTGCTTTTCAACCGACCGACGCCGACCGCGTGCGTCTACTCGGCGCACTGAGTTTTCGACTGGGGAGGTTGGGCTGCCGCCCGACATGGGCTCGGCGGCGCCCGCGGTTGTCGCGGGCTGAACTATATGGGCTTCCATTTCGGTGGCTGGGGTCGGCGTTGGCATCCTCGGCGCGGCCCCGTAGTCCGCGTGGCGGCCAGACCGGACGCACCCGCTGAATCACATGTGGGAATTTCCATCCTCAGCTTTGATAATCCTGCCGTCCCTGTAGCAGTAGCTCTTCATGGTCTTGTCCTCGAGCCCGTTGTCTTGGTCGCGCGGCTGCGCGTTTGACGCGCCCCACGCGCCCGTGGTGAGCTTGCTGATGATGGGGGTTGGCTGGAAGTAGTCGAACAGGGTTTTGGCCGCCGCCGGCGATGTGCTGCAAACGACGCATATCGTCGTCAGAAGTTGGATAGTCGTTGTCATGGCGCTTGGAGTCATTTCCGATTCCTTTCTGGCGCGGCGTTCCTCACGGGTGGTTCTTCTGCTCGGACGTCACCTGGCGGAGCGGCGTGAACGTGGCGTTTCCGTGAGGCCGAATCACCGTGACGGAAGCGCGCGGCTCGCACCACTGCAAGGCGGAGGTTTGCATGCGCGATAGACGACTCCATTGGGTCGCTCTCCCACTTCTTCTCGGGTTCCTAGGGTGCGGAGCTGCAGGAACGGGAGACGCTCCCGGCCGAGGCGGATCCAGCGGCAATGGCAGCAGCGCAGGCAGTGGCGGGGCGACCGGCAGTGGCGGGGCGACTGCCTCGGGTGGCGCGACCAGCTCTGGTGGGGTCACCAGCTCGGGTGGGGTCACCAGCTCGGGCGGGGTCACCGGCTCGGGCGGGGTCACCGGCTCGGGCGGGGCGACCGTCTCGGGTGGCGCGACCGGCTCGGGTGGGGCGACCGCCTCGGGAGGTAGGGGCTCGGGTGGCATCATCGGGAGTGGCGGCGCAACCGCTTCCGGCGGTAGCACGGGACGTGGCGGGGCAACCGGCTCAGGTGGCGCATCCGGTTCGGGTGGCAGCACGGGACGCGGCGGCATGACCGGTTCTGGTGGCGCAACCGGCGTGGGTGGTGCGACCAGTTCCGGCGGGGCCACGGGCGGGGGCGGCGGCACGGGATCCGGCGCCGCGGTGCCGAGCCCCGGCTGCGGCAAGACACCCACGCTGGCAAAGAGCGTACCGCCCCCCAGCACCAAGATGAACTACATCACGATCACGAGCAGCGGAAAAAGCCGACGGTACCTTCTCTGGTATCCCGACAACTACGACAACAGCAAACCGTACCGCTTGGTCATGGCCTACCACTGGATGAGTGGCAGCGCGAGTCAGGTCTTCGACTGCAAGACCGAGGGGATATCGTGCTACACGACCCAAACCCCGTTCTTCGGGCTTCTGAGCCTTGCCGACAACAGCACCATTTTCGTCACGCCCGATGGGATTGATGCCGGATGGGCCAACACCGATGGTCGAGACACGACCTTGACCGATGACATCCTCAAGCAGGTCGAGGCTGACCTTTGCATCGATACCAC
>JADGRD010000232.1 GCA_017881285.1 Pseudomonadota bacterium
GAGGCCCTCTACTTCGGCAACTCCGTGCAGTTTTCGGGCTCCACTGGCATGGGCAACGGCCCGTGGGTCGCGGCGGATCTCGAAAACGGTATGTATGCGGGTGATTCGAGTCAGATCGGTAAGCAGGTGACGACAACCAATACCTCCATAACCGACTGGGCCTTCGTTACGGGCATGCTCAAGGGCCCCTCGGGGGCCAAGATGGGGCTCAAGGCCGGAAATGCCCAGTCCGGCACCCTCCAGACCAAGTGGGACGGAAACCGCCCGCCCGGCTACAGTCCCATGAAGAAGCAAGGCTCCATCATACTGGGAACAGGTGGCGACGGCAGTGACTTCGGCAAAGGAACCTTCTGGGAAGGATGCATAACAAGTGGCAATCCGACGGATGCCACCGACGACCTCGTGCAGGCGAACATCGTCGCTGCGGGGTACGGGAAATAGCGCTGCCTGTCAGCGCCGCCACCACACCGACCTGCACGAACGCGAACGCCAAGGCGGCCATCCCTGATCATCCGGGGGTCGACGGATACCACCGTCACGCCAGCCATGGGTAAGGCGAGCCTTGCCTTCTGGACCGGCGAGAACGGGTGCAGCTCGACGACCAGCACGCCTTCGGGGCCGGGATTCTCCGCGTGCACGGCATACGAGGATTGTACGAGCAGCCTTCCGGTCTACGACTGCACCGGCACTTGGAACCATACGATCACCACGACCGGCGCTGGCGACGTCTGGGCGTTCTTCAGCAGCTTCAAGTGGCCGCTTCGCAGCCACACAGAAAGAGGCCGCTTGTCGAGGCTGCAGGCGAACCTATTTGGAACCATCGCCCGTCGGTGAATCGAAGAATTGAAGCAGTAGTGCTACGGTGTCGCCGTGGTGATGTCCACCGAGCTACCGGTCAGCGACCCCGAAGTCGCCTTCAGCGTGATCTTTCCAGCGGTGGTCGTGGACTGAACGATGGCCATCAGCTTGCCGCTGAAAGCGGCATGCGACGTGCCCTTGTAGGAATCGTGGTTTGTCGCATCTCCGCCGTCGAGACCCACAAGAGCGCCAGGACCGCTGATCGTGAAGTCGACCCGGTTGTTGGCTTGCGGGACGATGACGCCCGGGGCGTCGACGATGTCCACCTCGACGAAGGACAGGTCGCGCCCGTCCGCCGCGATCGAAGCACGGTCGGCCTTGAGCGCCAAGGCCGCCGCCGCCCCGGCGGTTTGCAGTTTGTCGGTCGCGGCAACCGCACCACCCTTGGTGGCCCTGGCCTCGAGGGTGCCGGTCGCGAACGGGACCGACCACTGTAGTTTCGCGACGCTCGGGTCCACCGTCTTCGAGCCCTGCGATTTGTCGTTGAGGAACAGCTCGACGCTGTCGGCGTTGCTGTAGACAAGGACTTTCACCGCTTGTCCCGCCGTCCAGTTGGTCCAGTTCATGGGAACGATGTGGACCATGGTGGGCCCACTGGCGTTCCACTTGCTCTGATAGAAGTAGTAGACGTCCTTCGGGAAGGTCGCCGTGTCGATGATTCCGAAGTACGAGCTCTTGGAGGGCCATTGGTAGGGCGTCGGCTCGCCAATATAGTCGAAGCCGGTCCAAATATACTCGCCGGCAATCCAGGCCCGGGTGTTGACGTTCTTCCACGAAGTTTCCGCGGAATGCCCCCAGCCGGCCCAGGAGTCGTCGTAGGACGACTCCTGGTTGTTATTGTTGTTGTAGACTCCTCGACTCCGCAAGGCGGACGACGTCTCGCTGCCCAACATCTTCCAAGTGGGGTGCGCCGTGTGAATCGAGTCGTATCGATCCGGGGCGTAGTTGATTCCCACGACATCTTCCAGTCCCACCGCCGCCGTATCGGCTTCCGCCCACGCCGCAAGGCCCTGGCCGATCGGGCGCGTGGTGTCCTTGGTCTTGATCGCGTCCATGAGCTGCTTGACGGTGGCTGAATCGCTGGTCTCACCCACCTCGTTGGCGATGCTCCAAATGATGACGCTGGGGTGATTGAGATCGCGGGCCGCCATGTCGATGATATCGGTGTTGGCCCACGTTTTGAAGAATCGTCCGTAGTCGTACGTGTGCTTGCCGTTGTACCAACAGTCGAACGCCTCATCCATGACGAGGAAGCCGAGACGATCGGCGATATCGAGCAGCTCGGGCGCGGGCGGGTTGTGGGACGTGCGAAGCCCGTTTGCGCCCATCGCCTTGAGTATCTGGAGACGCCTCTCGATGGCGCGAGAGTTCGTGGCCGAGCCAAGGGCGCCGAGGTCGTGGTGATTGCAGAGGCCTTGGATCTTCATCTTCGTGCCGTTCAGCGAGAAACCCGTGGCCGCGTCGAACGCGAAGGTGCGAATGCCAAACGGGGTGGTGTAGGTGTCGACCACGGAGCCGCCCACTGACACGGTCGTTACCACCGAGTACATGGTTGGCGACGAGGGTGACCAGAGCTTGGGATTGGACACGGTCGCGGTGTGCGTCACGTCGACGGTCTTCCCAGCGGTCACTGACGTCGCCGCCGACGAGCCCTTGCCCACCTCCGTTCCCGTGGCGTCGCGAACCGAGCTTGCGACGGTCACCGATTGGTCGGTCGTCCCATCGTTCTTGATCGTAGCCGCGATGTTCACGGTGGCGCTCGAGGTCGAGACCTGCGGCGTCGTCACGCGCGTGCCGGTATAGCCGATACGTACCGGGTTGACCGTCTTGAGCCAAGTGTGGCGATAGATGCCGCTGCCCGAGTACCAGCGGCTGCTGGGCAGTTGGTTGTTGACCTTGACCGCGAGCACGTTCGACGCGCCCACCTTGGCGCCGGACGTGAAGTCGCATTCGAAGGAGGAATAGCCGTAGGGACGGGCGCATATTTGGGTGCCGTTCATGTACACGGTGCTGTCCATATAGACGCCGTCGAACTGAACAATCACCCTCTGTCCCGACGCCGAAGCGGGCAAGGTGAAGGTCTTGCGGTACCAGCCCAGGCCACCATCGAGGTACCCACCTTCATAGGTGGCCGCCGAGCTTTGGTTGAACGCCAGCGAGATACTCCAGTCATGGGGCACGTCCAAAGAGGTCCAGGACGAATCGTCAAAAGTCGTGCCCTGCGCGCCACTCACGTCGCCGAGATGGAACTTCCAGGCGGAGTCGAAGCTGACTGTGGTCGTTCGCGCTCCATCGTAGCTGTTGACCAACCCGGTGGGCGCGGGGCTGCCCCCACCTCCGCCTACGCCGCCGGTACCAGCCCCCCCAGAGGTATTTACCCCACCCGTTCCGGTGCCGCCTTGGCCGCCAGCTCCTGAGCCCCCCATCCCCGTGCCGCCGGTGCGGTTGCCGCCTTGGCCGCCAGTTCCTGAAGCGCCCGTCCCGGTGCCGGCCTGGCCGCCCGTTCCCGCGCCACCCGTTCCGGTGCCGGCTTGGCCGCCCCTTCCACTGCCACCCAACCCCGTCACAGCGCCGGAGCCGGTGGCTCCGCCCTTGGCAGTCGCGCCGCCAGCCCCTCCAGCCCCACCGGAGGTCGTTGCGCCGCCGCCAGCGCCTGCGCCACCGCCGCTCGGTAGGCCACCAGAGCCGACTGTGCCGCCGGTTCCTCCGCCGCTGCCAGTGACACCGCCCGTCTGCGTCGGTCCTGCCGGACCATTGGTCCCGCACGCCGCGATCACCAGAAAACCAACAAATCCCACGGAAAATATCTGGCTTCTCACAGAGGCACCTCCGAGTGGCTGAAGTGCAAGTTGAACGCCGCTTGGGCACCGACCTGCTTGGTTGCTAGTTCTCAGCACAACGTCACGATTCATGCAGTGGCGTGAGCCTAGCCTTTCCGTTTCGCTGATGCGGCGTGTGCACAACCTTCGCATGCCCCTCCCGCGCTTTGCCATCGCGTGCAATGCAGGGCGCCAGCCCGGAGCGCCGCGTATCGATCGAGGCACTACTAGACAGCCGCAAGCCCAAGTTTCTGTGGTACGGCCGCCGCGACAAGACCATCACCCCGAGCCGAGCCAACTCGAAACCATGGTTGGGACCGTAGGCATGGCCCCGGACCAACTTGCCGTCGACATGCCGCCGGGCGAATAGTGGCCTTCATCGCCCTGGGCGCGAACGTGTCCGAGGAGGTGACTCTCGCGACCTACTGCACCCTCAACAGGGAAGCCGATTCACCCAGCTTCTTGCCCTGTGAATCCACGACGGACAGCTTGTAGCTTCCCGCTGTCGTGGGAACCCCAATCGCGATTGCGTCTCCCGCGGCCTTCGTCATGGTGGCGCCTTCGGCAAAAGTCGTCGTACCGGCGGGGGCGAACCAAACCGTGTTCGAGGCGCTGCCGCTGCTCCTAATGGTGAGCGTGGCGGTCCCCTTCGGCGCAGCGCAACTTGCGGGGAACACATAGTCCTGGATGGGCAGCACCGTGCTCGGTATGGCATTCCGATACTGGTCTTCAATTCCCGACTTCACGCAGAAGCCATACTGTGCCAGGGGCCACACGGCGTCGGCAACCACAATAGGCGTGTCGATCTTGCTACTCGGCGGGTTGGCTCCCATCTTATTGACGGTTGCGTACGTCCTGAGAATAGTCAGGTCGTGCTTGTCGCCGAAGTCCTCGCAATTGATCGTGTACGTGACGCCCTTGTCGATGTCGAGAACGCTGTCGTTCTCCGTGATGTACGCGCTCCCCTCGTCATTATGCAGACCATACGTGGGCCCTGACGAGTTGTTCGGAATCCCTTTGACGTAATTCTCGTTGATGACCGTTCCTGGATTCTGGCCAATGGTGTAGACCGCCCCGCTATCATGCAATCGGGTCATCATGTTGGTGAACCGGTTGTTGTTACAGCTGTTGTTCTTGGCCGTGGTGGAGTCCTTGAAGTTCTTCCATCCCCAGCCCAAGTTGATGCCGTTGTAGGCACAAGTGTGGATGTGATTGTGCGTGAAGGTTAGCGTATCCGTAAAGAACGCCGTGACTCCCGCGTGCCCGCCGAACCCGCGCAGCGTGGCTACGTTGTACACGAGGTTGTTGCTGACCGTGATCTTGGTGCAAATACCTTCTATCCCTTTGGCGTACTTCGCGTGCGTTCCTCCGTCCCCCAGATAGACATGCTGCGGGTGACCAATCGTGATGCCGCTTCCCGCAATGTCGGAGATGGAATTGCCGATGACGTTGGAATTGATCACGTCGTTGATCATCGAGATTCCGTCATCACCGCTGTGCTTGACCACGTTGCCCACGATGTCGATCGAATCGGCGCTGTTGACGTTGATTGCCGAGGGTAGCGTGTCGATGATCTCGTACTTCCAGTAATGGTAATCGCCAGTACCGTAGGCGATGTAGACCGTATCTCCTTGGACGCTCGATTTGCCGTAGGAAGTTCCGACTTTGTAAAGGTTGTAGTCCGTGTTGGCGAAGGTGATGCCTTGGATCGTGATGTTCTTGACCCGGCTCGAATTCGAGGTTCCGCCGATCACCAGCAGCTGCTCCGTCACCGGCACCTCCACGTCCGCGGTGCTCATATCCTCACCCGAGCGCGGATAATAGTAGAGCGTCCCGGCGGACTTATCGAAGTAGAAGTGCCCCGCCGACGTCAGCCAGGCTTGCACGTTGAAGATTTCGTGAGAGCCGGTGGCGACGAAGGCGGCGCCCCAGCCTGGCAGCTGGGCGATGGCCCCATAGGGCTGCTGCAGCATCAGCGCCCGATTGCTGCCGGAAGTGACCACATCCCTGGTGCACACGATGTTCTCGTTCCACGTGCTTTGGTTGACTATCTCGAGGTCGTCCTTGTTGCTGGTGATGTCCGGCACATCCGAGGTGCTGTACGTGACCCCGTCGCTGCCGCTGCCACTGGCCCACGCCCAGTCGGCCTGTCCGGTGGTAACGGAGTAAGTCCCGGTCCCACCTTTGGCAGAGACGGTCTTGCTGGTCATGAGGGCTCGCTGGTCGTTCACGTAGAGGTTCCGCAACTTTGTCGTGCGGGCGAGCGTAGCCTTGTAGACGCCGCCGCTGCTTGCGGTCCACCCCGTGACCTTCTGGGCACCGTTGATCACAGGTGTCTCACCGGGGTAGGCCTGATAGTAGATTCGGTGGTTGCCCGTGCCTGAATCCTTGACTGCAAAGGTTAGGGGGCTGGTGATCCGGTAGTCGCCGCCTCGCAGATAGACGTAGATGTCGCCGGTCAT
>JADGRD010000233.1 GCA_017881285.1 Pseudomonadota bacterium
CCACTGCTCGTTCCCGCCGCGTACCCCGGCCTGGATGCGGTGAAAACGAGCGTGCGCTCCTCGGAGGCCGAGTACGACACCTCGGAGGCCATGGTCCTCTACGCCGTGGCGCAGGCGTTCTACGCGGCGGCGATCTCCGACGAGGTCATGGCCGCGCGCCAGTCGAGCATCGAGGTGGCCCGGGCGACGCTCGACAATGCGCAAACGCGCTTCGCCGCCGGGACGGTAACCAAGGTGGACGTCGATCGGGCTGAGCTGGCGCTGGTGCGCGCCGAGCAGGCCGCCCGCGAGGCGCGCTTCGGCCACGACCAGGCCTACCGCGCGCTGGCCACCCTCGTTCAGACGGATGGTGCCTTCCAGGTCGCCCCGCTGACTCCGACCAAGGTCGGACCTGATGCGCAGGATCTGGAAATGGCGCTGCACCTGCGTCCCGAGTTTCGCGCGCTGGGGCTGGCCGCTCGGTCCTTTACGGCGTACCAGCGCGCGCACGCCTGGCGCTGGGCTCCCAGCCTGGCGGCCTTTGGCAGCGCGCGCGTCTTCAATTACGACAACTTCGCCCAGCAGCACCACGCCTGGGCCGTCGGCGCCCAGCTCGACTGGGTGCTCTTCGACAGCGGCACCCGGGACGCCCAGCGCCACCTGGCCGAAGCCCAGGCGCGCGAAGCCCATGCGCGCGCCGAGGTTCTGCGCGACACCATCCGCGACGACCTGGCCAATACCCACGGCCTGCTCGAAACCAAGCGCCACGCCCAAGCGGCGGCCGAACGTCAGGTGGTGCTCGCGCTTGAGACGCTGGACCTGGTGCGCACGCAATACGAGGCCGGCAATTCGGCTCAGCTCGATCTCTTGCAAGCGCAGGACGGTTTGACCGCCGCCAAGGAGGCCCTGGCCCAGGCGCACTTCGAAGTCGCCGTCGCCGACCTCAGTTTGCGGCGGGCGGCGGGCACCTTCCCCGGCAAGTACTGAGAGCACTGAGGGGGACGAGAACACAGAGGCCGAAAAGCGTTAGATGTGCTAGGTGCAACCTGACATGAGTTGCACCGGACACCCATGCTGGACTTACGTCCTGGCCACGCTGCCTGGCAGCCTTTTGCTTTTCGGGTACGCGCTGCTTTTCGCGCTGGTCGAGATCGAGATCGAGGGCAAGAACGGCTGGGCCATGAACCTGCCGACGTGGTTCCGCCGCAGGCCGCTCTACGCGCGCGCCTACGCCTTCCTGCTCTCCGGCAAGCCCCTGACCGGCTACCACGCGGTGATGTTCTTCATCCCGTTCTTGAGTTTCCACATCGGCCTCGCCTTCGACCAGCCGTGGTCGTGGGGGCTGGAGGCGCGGGTTCTCGCCAGCTACCTGGTGTGGAACGTGACCTGGGATTTCCTATGGTTCCTGCTCAATCCCGCCTTCGGCTGGGCGCGCTTTCGCAAGGGTGAGATCTGGTGGCACAACGGCCCCTGGCTCGGCCGTCTGCCCATCGACTACGTGAATGCCCTGTGGATGTCCTTCGTCGTCGCGGCCCTGCCGTGGTTCGTGCGCGGGAACACCTGGCACCTTCGCCGCCACGCGATCTACGTGGCAACCATGCTTGGGCTCGTCGCCATCACGGCCCTGGCCGCTCCACTCTACCGGCGCTGGTACCTCCACATGCGCCGGCCGGGCAGCGATGAGCGGCCGTCCCCCCCTACTTCTTCGGGAACAGCTCGCTGATGAGATCGGTGAAGGCCGCGAAGGAGCGCTCGTCGGCCTTTGGGTTGTAGACCGCCCCGGTCTTGACGTCCGAGCCGGCGCCGACATCGGTGAAGCTGTGCACGGCCCCGCCGTAGACCGTCATCTGCCAGTCCACGCCGTGCGTGCGCATCTCGTTCTGGAAGGCGGCGATGTCCGCGGGCTTGACGTAGGGATCGTCCGCCCCTTGCAGCGCGACGACCTTGGCCTTGATGTTCTTGCCGTCGGCGGGAGTGGGGCTGTCGAGCCCGCCGTGGAAACTGACCACGGCCTGCACGTCGGCGCCGGCGCGCGCCAGCTCGATGACCCCCGTGCCGCCGAAGCAGTAGCCGGCCGCCACGATCTTGGCCGGGTCGACCTCCTTCTGTTCGCGCAGGATCTCCAGGCCGCGCAGCAGGCGTTCGCGAAACAGCTTGCGATCGCCCTTGTACTTTCCCGCCAGCGCCATCGCGTCCTGCGCCCCCTTGGCCCTGACCCCCTTGCCGTAGACATCGACCGCGAATACCGCCAGGCCCAGCCGGGCCATGCGCTCGGCCTGCCGTTTGGTTTCGTCCGAAACGCCAAGCCAGTTGTGCACCATGAGCACGCCCGGCAGCTTGCCCTTGCTCGCCTGCGGATAGACGAACACCCCTTCGAAACTCTGGTCGCCAATCTTGTACTCGACCGTTCGACTCTTCACCGCCATGGTTCCCCCCGAGGCCACCGACGTCGCGGCAAGCAGAAATCCTGTCATCAATATCATCCGAGCATTGATCATCGCGTCACTCTCCTACCATCGGATGTAGATGCCGCGCGGCCGGGGAGGTGACAAGCCCGCAGCGCCGGGCCCGGCTAATCGACCAAGGTCACATGCGCCGACGAATACCATCCCGGGTAGGTGGTGCACACAGCATCGGTGGTCTCCGTGACGTGCAAAGCGCTTTCACCCGGAAAGCTGGCGGCATCCCAGGTGACCTTCGTGGAAAAATGCCCATCCGAGCCCACGGTCGCGCACTGGTGAACCCAGTCGAGCGTCGTCGAGTGGAGAAGCACCAGCGCCCCCTTGCCTTGGCCGGTGATGCGGCCTGAGATTGTGTAAGCCTTGCCGCGCTTGGCGTAAGCGCACGGAGCGCCAGGATCGAGAAGGATGCCGCGCGTGGCGAAGGTATCGGCTGGACAGTCGGAGGGCGTGCCGGCGCTCGGGCAGGTCGTACTCGCGTTCATCGAGGTGAGCGTGTCGTACGTCACGGCGACGCCGTCGGTTGCGGCGGACAGCTCGTTGAAGCGAACGGGCACCGTGTAGCCGAAGGGATTCACGACGTCGAGGTGCAGGTGTGGCCCGCCCGAGTATCCGGTGTTGCCGCTCTTGCCGATGAGCTGGCCGGAGCACACGACGTCGCCCACGTTCACGAGCACGCCGTTCTGTTGTAGGTGGTAGTAGCGGCCGCGCGTGCCGTTGCCGTGGTCGATCACGATGTAGTTGGCCTGGTCCGCGCATGTCGCATCACCGCAGCCGGTGTTCGAATCCTCGCGTGTCTCGATCACCAGGCCCGAGCGCGCCGCCGCGACGTTCGTCCCCTCCGGAACGGTGAAGTCAACGGACTCGGCGTCCGCGCCGAAGTGCGTTTCGTTGCCGTTCGCCCCCTGATAGATCCTGGACGCGAAGCCACTCGGGAACGGCGCCCAGACCCAGACGACATCAGCCGCTTCACAGTGGTCATCGACCAGCACGGTCCCGGCACCACACGCGACGGTGGCCGGCGTCGCCGGCACGCACTTGCCCGCGTCCGCCACCGTGCCCGGCCCGCAGGTCAGGGGATTGGCCGGGACGCACTGGCCACTCTGGTCGATGGTACCGGTGCCACACACATCGTTCGGCACGCAGGCGCCATTCTTCTCGGTTGTGCCCGTCGCGCAGACCAGCGAGCTGCTCGGCACGCAGGCGCCATTCTTCTCGACCGTTCCCGAGCCGCAGCTCAGCCCCGACGTCGGAACGCACTGGCCATACTGCTCGACGGTGCCCGTACCGCAGATGAGTGGGCTGGCCGCCACACAGCCCCCATCGACGAGCTTGGTACCGTCGCCGCAGGTCACCGGTTTGTCGGTAGGCACGCACTGGTCGCCCTCGCGGCGGGTTCCCGCCCCGCAGCCGGTGTCCTGGGAGCAAGCCGAAGCCATGGTTCCGGCCAGCGCGACGACAACCCCGAGAAGGGCCTGCCTAGCGAAGCTATACGCCATGGGCCACAGCATATCCCGATTGGCACCGGCCCCGCTACCCTCGTTCCCTCGCCAATTGAACCCGGGTCAGTCCCTTGCGCCCGCGTCCGCAACGGCGGCTTTGGCGACGGCCATGGTGCACACTGGTTGTGGCGGATCGGCCTGACAGACGCCGTCGACACACTTGCCGACCATCATGCACTCGTCGAGCGCGGCCGCGTCCGGGTTGCTGCACGCCTGACCCAAAACCGGTAGGCGGGTGCAGACACCGTACTTGCACTGGCTGAAATTCAAGCAGCCAGCCGAATACGACGCGGTCATACCCGCGTCGGGAACCGTACACGACGCACCGTCTTTGAGGCGCGGCTGACAGGTGCCCTTCACCGGATCGCAATAGGAAGCATTGTTCTCGCAGTACACCCCGCTGGACCCGCAATCCGCGCCGTCCTTCGCCAGCGCCACACAGGTCTTGCTGCCCGTCGACCCCACGCATTGGGCATTGCTGCCACAACTACCGGCATCGGTGCACAAGGCGCCGGTGGCCACGCGCGCCTGGCAGATGCCGTCGACCGTTCCCGTCGTCGAGTTGTAGGTCTGCTTGCAGTAGGCGGTGTCCACGCATGTGCTGTTGCCGGTGCAAGCTCCTCCGACGGCAGCTTGGGGCTTGATGGTCACGCAAACGCCGGGACAGCACGAGGCGGTACAGCTTCCTATGTCGCATTCGAAGCCTGGCTTGCACTCGCTATCATCGACACAATCTCCCCCCGACGCGATCGTCCCCACCAACAGGGTACCGCAGGAGCTGTCCAAGTTGGAAAAGTTGGACGAGCTCAAGATACACGGAAGACTGGCCAGCCCCTGCAGGCAAGCATCCTTGGTCGAGGTGTTGATCGTTGTTCGGCCCTGGTCGATCGAGTAGGCGAGAGAGCTCATGTCAGGGGACGTGATGCTGCCGAAGTATTCCACGCAGGTGGGCTTGTCGGGCAGGTAGCCGCAGCGGACGTAGAGGTCGCACTCGGCGCTGATGATCTGATCGATGAACTGCTGCGTCGTGGTCACGGGCGTGTACGTCGTGCCCCCATCGCCCAGGCCAGGCTTGATCGTTCCCTTGCCGCTACCCCCGCAAGCCGCGGCCAGAATCGCGAGAGCCAGAACGCCGAATAGTCTATGCATGAATGACACCTGCTTTCCTGGCCCGAGGATATCAGGAGAGCCGCCGGGGGCGAAATCCGCGGGGCGGCCTCGACTGCCGCGCACAGGATCCGTCCTTCTCGGGACTAGAAATCGAGATCCAGCACCACGCTGTCCGAAGCATCGTCCTGGTTGATCAGCGTGGCGGTCAGGTGCCCGTGCGTTTGGAAGTGCAGATAGCCGTCGGGAACGGCCAGTGGAGACACGGAAGTCACGGTTAGCTGCCAATCCCCCGCGGGTGGATCCTGGTATGCCCCACAGGTTGCCGCGGACCGTGCCCGGTAGCGCATCTTGGCGGGCGCGGGCTCGCATATGACCATCTCCCCCACGCCTTCGCATCCGGGGTCGCAGGGCCCATAAGGGGACGTACAGACGACGCCGGGTGGAATGGGCAGGGTCACCCCGAAGTCGAGCCAACCGCAGTTCGTCGTGGAATCATAGGTACCTACCGCGGGCGCGCTCGCACCTGCCGAACCCGACAGCGAGGCCGAATACGCATCAGCCGGCGCGCGAAGCAGAAAGCCATAGACCCCAGGGCCATTGGAGCCATTCGGGACGGCACCACTGATCTGCGTCGTCGTGTAGAAGTCCTGATTGTACGGAGTGACGAGGTAATCCTCCGGGCCAAGGAAAAACGTTCCCAGCCCATGGTCACAGACCTCGCCATCGACTTTGGGCCCGCGAACCGTGCCACGCACCGGGAAGAGGAGGGAGTCCAGCACCTGCTTTGCACATCCAGCACCCGGCGCTGCCTCCGATGCCTGACCGGAGTCCGGCGGGATGGGCAAGTCAGACGATGGCCTCGCATCCTTCGATTCGGATAGCGTATCGTCCGTCACGCCACCGTCCCGCGCGCCCGGTACGCCCATGGCATTCCCGCAAGCGGTCGTCGACGCCGCGGCCAGGGACAGAGCCATGGTAGCCCAGAGCTGTGGGCGGACCCGTCCCGTACGACGGCGCCGCCAACTCAAACTGCCTTCCGTCCGGCCCGTGCTCACGACGCTAGCGTAGCACCA
>JADGRD010000234.1 GCA_017881285.1 Pseudomonadota bacterium
GGCAGCGGAGGTGCGACGGGTGGCAGCGGTGGCGCGAGCGGCGGCAGTGGCGGACAAGCGACTGGCGGCAGCAACAGCGGAGGCACGAGCGGCGGCAGTGGCGGACAAGCGACCGGGGGCAGTGGCGGCGTGAGCGGTGGCAGTGGCGGGCGAGCGACCGGCGGTAGCGGGAGCGGCGGCGTGAGCGGCGGCAGTGGTGGTCAGTCGACCGGCGGCAGCGGCAGCGGCGGCGCGACCGGTGGATCATCTGCCGGCGGTGGCAGGACGGGCGGAACCGGCGGAGTCGCGGGTTCGGGCGGCACGAGCGCTGGCACGGGCGGCGCCGCAACGGGAGGCACGGGCGGCCCGACGGGTACCGGCGGGAGCACGGGGGCTTGCTCGACCTCGGCGGACACCTGCCCCGCGCCCAAGGGCGGCATCACCTGGAACTGCAACAAGCGGTTTGCCTACGGCGTGAACTACGCCTGGTCCTACTTCGCCGGCGATTTTGGCGGCATCTCGGCCTGGAGCCAGCAGGGCGTAAACGGCGCCAAGGCAGCGCGCACGACCGACATGACCGACATGAAGAACAACGGTGTGGACGTGATCCGCTGGTGGATGTTTCCCGACCTGCGCGGCGACGGCATCAAGCTCGACAGTAACAAGTCCCCGTCGGGGCTAGGCACCACGGTCATCGACGACGTCAACGCGGCCCTCGACATCGCCAAGACGCTCGACCTGCACATCAAGCTCACGCTGTTCTCGTTCGACAACTTCTGCGGCGACCGCACGGACAGCGGTATCACCATCGTTGGACTGCAGCCCATCGTGACCGATGCCACCAAACGCGCGGCCATCATCGCCAAGGTCGTGGTGCCCATCGCCCAAGCGGTCGAGGCCAGCCCGAACAAGGATCGGATGGTCCTGTGGGACGTGATCAACGAGCCGGAATGGGCGATCTCGGGCTCGGACGGCTACGGCGACCAGAACTTCGATCCGCAGTCCCAGTGCAGCGGAGGCACGGCCATGCAAACCATGACCTTCGCGCAAGCGGAAACCTTCGTGAAGGACGTGGTGACAGCGCTCCACGGCGCCAGCTCGGCGCCGGTTACCGTGGGCAGCGCGGCAGTGAAGTGGGCCAAGGCCTGGAGCAAGGTCGGCATCGACATCAACGATTTCCACTGGTACGGCTGGGTCGATCAGTATTATCCGCACACCCAAACCCCCACGCAGTACGGTGTCGCGGACAAGCCGGTGGTGGTAGGCGAGTTCCCGCTGAACCCCGCCAGCGATTCATCGGGTGCCTTTGGCGGCGCCAACTACGGGAAGCTCATCGATGATTTCCTCGCTGCTGGCTACGCAGGCACGCAGGGCTGGGCCTTCTCGGACACCAGCGCCGCGTTCAGTTGGGCCAACGGCAAGGCCAACGTCAAGGCATGGGCCGATGCCCACCCCTGCTACACGCATTACTGAGGACCTGGCCGACATGCGACGCGCATTGCTCACCATCGTTGTGGGGTTGCTGGCCGTGCAGGCTGGGGCGGGTTGCGCCAGCCACCAGACCGCGCCGCCCGCCGCGCCCGCCAAGCTCGACGAGCCGGTGCTGATGACCAAGCTGCGTGCCGAGGTCAAGCCAGCTCCCGAATCGGCGCTCGCGCTGGCCGACGAGGGCGAGCTTCGATTCGGAGATTCGCAGAGCGCCGAGGAACGGCGCGCGCTGGCCATCCAGGCGCTGATCAACCTCGAGCGGATCGGCGCCGCACGCTCGCGCGCCTACCAGTTCATGGAGCGGTACCCCGACGGTCCATTTTCGGCCCACGTCGCGACCATGACCGGCGTGCACGTGACGCCCAGGGGAGCGGCCGAGCCCCGCAAGTGACCATGCGGCGGGCATCGAGCATTCTCTTCTTCCTGTGTGCCATTGGCTGCGCCGTCTTCTTCGCCGTGCGCCACGGCGAGCGTAGACCGGTGAAGCTGGAACCAGCGCCCCCTGCGCCACCGCCACCCTTGGCGCCCAGCCCCCCGCCTCGCCTGGCCGCGCCGGTCCCAGCACTGGACGCGGGGCACGGCATCGGAGCGACCGCCCTGGGCGAGGCCGAGCTGATGCGGCAGATGCGCGCGCTGGTGAAGAGCAAGCCCGAACAAGCCGAGACCCTGGCGCGCGAGGCGCGCCGGCGTTTTCCCAACGGCGCGGACGCGGACGAGCGCGATGCCTTGCTGGTCGACGCCCTGATCAACCAGCAACGGATTGGCCGGGCGCGCGACGAAACCTACTACTACTTCGATCACCATCCCGGCGGCCGCTTCGCCGAGCACCTCTTCACGATGACCGGCGTGCATCCACAGCCTGGCCGCGCGCGATAGCAGCCGCCAGCCTTGGCTCGCGCAGGGGTGGCGGCTATCGGTCGGATCGGGTATCAAGGGGGCCATGAGCAAGCGACCGATTGCCCTCCTGCCCCTGTTGTGGCTCGCCGTCGCGAACCCGGCGTCCGCGGCCGAGCGCAGCGGCGAGGAGATCTACGCCGCCAATTGCGCCAATTGCCACGGCACGGACGGTCGCGGGGCGTCGGCCAGTCAGACCGGCCTCGCCATCAATCCGCGTGACCTCACCAACTGCCGGCGCAGCAACCGTGAGCCCGACCAGGATTGGCACGCGGTCATCGCCGAGGGTGGGCCGGCGCGGGGGTTCCATCGCCTGATGCCGGCCTTCGGCGAGGTGCTGACCGACGGTGAACAGGAGTCGGTGCACGACTACGCGCGCGGCTTCTGTGCCGACCCGACTTACCCCCGTGGCAATCTGAACCTGCCGCGGCCCTTGGTGACCGAGAAGGCGTACATCGAGGACGAATTCGTGCTGAGCACGGCGGTGGCCACGCGCAGCCCACGCAATGTCGACAGCAAGCTGGTCTACGAGCAGCGCTTTCTGCGCCGCCAGCAGTTCGAGATTATCGTTCCCTTCGGCGTCGCCCGCATGGCGGACGGCGGACGCGAGGCCGGCATCGGTGACATCGCCGCCGGCGCCAAGACCGTGCTCGTGGCCAGCCTGGCGACCGGCACCATCTTCAGCGTGGCCGGCGAGGTGGCACTGCCCACGGGCAACAAGGACAAGGGCTTCGGCACTGGGGTGGTCCGGTTCGAGCCCTTTCTGGCGCTCGGGCAGTTGCTGCCGTGGAATTCCTTCCTGCACCTGCAAGCCGGCGCCGAGATCCCGATCCGGGACACAGCGGGAGTCGAGCCGGAGGGCTTCCTGCGCGGGGCTCTCGGCACCAGCATCGTGAATGGCAAGTACGGTCGCACCTTCTCACCCATGGTCGAGGGGGTCGCGTTCCGCGAGCTGACGAGCGGGGCCACAACGTCGCTAGACATCGTGCCGCAGGTGCAGATCAGCGTGAGCCGCCGGCAGCACATCCTGGCCAGTCTGGGCGCCAGCTTCCCGGCGCTGAACCGCGAAGGCCGCAGCCCCCAGGCCATGGCCTACGTGCTCTGGGACTGGTTCGACGGCGGATTGCTGGAGGGCTGGTGACATGAGGCAAATCATGAAAGCGAACCTTGGACTTCTGCTCGTCTCGCTGTCGGTCGTCTTCGTCGCAGGCGAAGCCCGCGCCGCCGAGCTTTTCCTGACCTCCGACAACTGCATGGCCTGTCACAATGGGCTGGCCACCGCCAAGGGCGAGGACGTTTCCATCGGATTCGACTGGCGCGGAGCCATGATGGCGCACGCGGCCCGCGACCCCTACTGGCAGGCGAGCGTGCGCCGCGAGCTGCGCGAGCATGCGCCCGCGTCCGCCGCCATCGAGCAGGAGTGCTCCTTGTGCCACATGCCCATGGATCACGTGCGGGCACGGTCGCAAGGCCAATCGGGACGGGTGTTCGCCAACCTGGGTCGATCCGCGCAGGGCCCGCGCGCCTCCCTCGCGCAAGATGGCGTGAGCTGCTCGGTCTGCCACCAGATCGAACCCGACAAACTGGGCAAGCCAGAGAGTTTCGTGGGTGGCTTCGTCATCGACACCAGCGGCAAGCTTCCGCGCAAGGCCATGGGGCCGTTCGAGGTGAAGCCCGCCGTCGCGCGGGTCATGGCCTCGGCCACGAATTTCATGCCGGCGGCGGCGCCGCACATCCGTAGCTCCGAGCTGTGCGCCACTTGCCACACCTTGATCACGGAAGCCCTCGGCCCGGATGGCAAACCGATCGGCCGGCTGCCGGAGCAGGTGCCCTATCTGGAATGGCTGGCCAGCGCCTATCGTGACAGCGCTTCGTGCGCGAGCTGCCACATGCCCGAAACGCCTGGCCCCGCGCCCATCGCCAATCTGCTCGCCGAGCCGCGCCCGAGGATGGCCCGCCACGAATTTCTCGGCGGGAACTTCCTCGTGCCCGCCATGCTCAAGCTGCTCGGCGTCGCGATGCCGGCCTTGCCGCAGGATCTCGACCGCGCTTCAGCCCGGGCTCGCTTCTTTGTGGGGGAGCAGGCCGCCAAGGTCGCCCTCGGCGAGATCCAGGTGAAGGATTCCGTGCTGGAAACAGCGATCACCGTCGAGAACCTCGCGGGCCACAAGCTGCCCACGGCCTATCCATCGCGGCGGGCCTGGCTGCACCTGACGGTCAAGGATGGCGGTGGCCAGGTCGTCTTCGAGAGTGGTGCCGTCGGCGCGAACGGGAAGATCGCGGGCAATGACAACGACGACGATCCGCTGCGCTGCGAACCGCACTGGGGCGCGATCGAAAGGCCGGACCAGGTGCAGATCTACGAGGCAATCCTGGGTGACAGCCAGGGCCGGGTCACCACCGGGCTACTCCACGCCGTGAACTACCTCAAAGACAACCGCATCCTGCCCGCCGGCTTCGACAAGAAGAAGGCCGGCGCAGATGTGGCCGTGCACGGCGAAGCGCTCGCCGATGAGGATTTCGCCGAGGGCAGCGACCGGGTTATTTTGCGGATCCCCGTGGGCAAGCGCACGGCGCCCTTCAAGATCGAGGCCGAGCTGCTCTATCAGCCCATCGGCTACCGCTGGGCCGAGAACCTGCGCGGCGTGGACGCGCCCGAGCCGCGCGTGTTCACCCGCGCGTACGATGCGCTGGCTGGCGTCTCCTCGCAGTCGCTCGCGCGTGCTGAGCGCAGCAGCGGGAACTAGCTCCCGAAATCGATCTTGGTCAGACAGAGGCTGTCGACCGTGATGGCGGTCGCGGTCGAGGAGACCTGTACGCCGATCTTGTCGATGCTGGCAGCGTCGGCATCGGTGAGCGAGGTACCGGAGCTATTCCAGCACGCGGAGTTGAAGTCGGTGATCTTGATGGCGGTGCCCGGGGTCATCGCGAAGCAGTACCCGGTTGAGTCCGGGTCGCCGTTCTTGTGGATGACGGCGCGCAGGCCGGTGCTGGGGCTGCCCGTCATCGTGAAAGTGATGGTCTTCCAGCTCGTGCCCATGCCGGCGTTGGGATCCTTGGCGTTGACGCCAATCTGGACGCCCCAGTTGCCGGAGTAGTCCGCGGCGCCCGCGTCGCCGGGCAGCGCAGGGACCGACCCCGACATGCAGAGGGCATCGGATTTGTTCCAGTTCGTGTTCGCCTTGCACGGCGCTGCCGATGTGATGGCGGCTTTGGCGACATCGCAGGTTGGATCGGTCAGCGTGTCCGCCGAGCCGAGCGCGACCCAGCCATAGCCCGTCATTGCGCCCAGGGCCAGGCCCTGGCAGAAGGTGACCGCGGTGGTCGAGGTCGAGGTGGCGCATGCACCAGTCCCACTGGTGGTGGTGCCGCCGCTGCCCGACGCGCCGCCGGCAGGCGAGCTGCCACCGCTGCCCTGTGAGCCGCCGGTATCCATGCTGCCGCCGCCTCCCTGAGTACCCCCGGAGGCAGTGTCGCCCCCCGACCCGGCAGCGCCACCGGAGCTCGGGCCGCCACCCGACCCGCTGTTCCCGCCGGTGTCGTTGCTGCCACTTTGTCCGCCGGACGCACTCTCGCCTCCGCTCCCGCTCGATCCGCCGGTGGATGAGGAGGTCGAGCGAACGCAGATGTTCGAATCACACGAAAGGCCCGAATTGCAGGTCTGGTTACCGTAGCACTGACCCTTCTCTGCGCCCGCCGAGTAGCGAACCCTCAGCAACCGGCTCGCCACCCCAAACCGC
>JADGRD010000235.1 GCA_017881285.1 Pseudomonadota bacterium
CCCTGGGCGAAGTTGATGATGCCCGTGGCGTTGTACACGATGCCGAAGCCGATGGCGACGATGGCGTAGATCGCGCCATAGGTCACCCCGGCGACCAGGTACTGGAGGAAGAGATCGAAGGTCATGGACCGCGGGCGGCGAGGCGGCGGGCGGTCGCCCCGCCACCTCGTCATCCGTCGCTTCCGCTACTTCTTTTGGGCCGGGGCTTCTTTCTTTGCGGCGCCTTCCTGCAAGACGACGAACTTGCCCTGCTTCACGGTCAGCATTTCGAAGGCGTCCGCTTGTAGGCCGTTGTGATCTTGCGCCGAGAAATTGAAGATGCCGGCGGTGCCGACGAAGCCCTGCAATCCCTCCAGCGCGTCGCGGGCCTTCTCCCGATCCGTGCCTGCCTTCTCGATGATTTTGCCCAGCAAGGTGAATGCATCGTAGGCGTGGCCGCCGAAGGTGCTGACGTCCTCCTTGAACTTGGCCTCGTAGTCCTTCTTGTACTTCATGAGCAGGGCCTTCTGCGGATGACCGGCGGGCAGGCTCTCGGCGACGATGAGGCGGCCGGCGGGAAAGATGACGCCCTCGGCGGCCGGGCCGGCGGCCTTGACGTACTGGATATTGCCGAAGCCGTGGCTCTGGTAGATGGGGACATTCAGGCCAATCTGGCGGGCGTTCTTGAGCACGATGGCCTGGGCCGGCTCGATCGACCAGTTGATGAATGCTTGCACGCCCGCGGCCTTGAGCTTGGTGGCCACCGCCGTCAGATCCGTCGCCTCCTTGTCGTAGACCTCGTTGGCCACGATCTCGATCCCCATTTCCTTGGCCACCTTCTCGACCTGCTCCTTGCCCGCCTTGCCGAAGCCGGTGTTGGAGGACACGAGTCCGATCTTGGTGAGGCCGGCCTGCTTGATGTGATCGAGGATCTTGCGCGCGGCGTGGGCATCGTTCTGCGGCGTCTTGAACACCCACTTGCCCACCGGTTTCACGATGGACTCGGCCGCCGCGCACGACAGCAGCAGGGTCTTGCCCTCCTCGGCGAGACCCTTGATCTTGAGCGACTCGCCACTGGTCGAGGGGCCGATGATGGCGAAGACCTTGTCCTCCTCGATGAGCTTCTTGGCCAGCGAGATGGCCTTCTCGGGGCTGCCGCCCGAGTCCTTGAGCAGGATTTCAATGGGATGGCCGGAAAGGCCGCCCTTCTTGTTAGCCTCGTCGGCGAGCATCTGCAGCGTGCGCGCCTCGGGGCCGCCCAGATTGGCGGCTGGTCCCGTGACGCTCAGGATGGCCCCGACCTTGATGGGGTCCTTGGCGGCGGCCGAGCCGGCGAAGAAGAACGCTCCCCAGAGCACGACCCACTTCGACAATCGATTCATGGCATTTCTCCCCGTGGTGGTTGGTTGGGCTAGATGGAGTAGATCTCCTCGCCCGAAAGCAAACGAACCCCCGCCGCTTGCAGCGAGGCGACCGCATGGTCCATGTCGTCAAAGCGAAAGAGGATGGTGGCGTCGACGGCCCGGCGATGCACGAAGGCGTACATGTACTCGACGTTGAGGCAGGCGCTCTTGATGGCGGCAAGGATCTGCGCCAGTCCGCCGGGCTGGTCGGGCACGGCCACAGCGACGACGTGGGTCTTGCTGACCGTGAACCCATGGACTTTGAGGACCTGGTTCGCCTTTTCCGTGTCATTGACGATCAGGCGCAAAATGCCGAAGTCGGCCGCGTCGGCCAGCGCGGTGGCGCGGATGTTCACCCCCGCCTCGGCCAAGAGCGCCGCGACATCCGCCAGACGGCCCGAGCGGTTCTCGAGAAACACGGTGATCTGTTCGACTTTCATCCCACTCTCCCGCGCGGCCAGGAGCCCAGCGGGGCGGACCTGGACACGGCGGCCGCCGACGCGACCGCAACCAACGCTGAGCCTCCATGAGTCGTGAAGCCGCTCTTGTCCATCGCGCCAGGCCTGCTTTTCGCCGATAAGCTGGTTTCAGTCAACCAGCTCAGTGCGGCGACTGCCGCCCGGGGCGCCCCGGCCGAGAACCGTGGGCTACTCCTCGATGGCTTCGTACTCCGGGAACGCCGCCCACGGCTTGCACGGGATGGTCCCGTCCACCTTGGCCGGCGCCCCGGCCGCGCTCTTGACGACGGTCCCCGTGCAATTGGGCAGCTTCGCCGCGGGGGTGGCGAACCCCGTGAGGGGGCTCGCCGAGCTCTTGAGGCTGAACCCGGTCGACTGGATGTTGCTGACGCTCCACCGCCGATCGGTGCTCGCTACCGTGGATCCGCTCATAATGAGAATGACATAGCCAGCGAACGTGGGATCGAGAGCAGTGCCGGCGACATCGGTGATGACCTGAACGTCAACCCCGTCGGCAATGACGATGCCCACGGGACCTTTGCGCTGGGGATTCGTCCCATCATTGAGGTCCAACCAAAGGTCGTACGGCGCAGGCTTCACGTCGGTAAGGAGGAACTGGGTGCCTGTGCCGCCCTGGGGTTCAGCCGTGTGGTCCCCACCCACGAATGAAACGGCGGGAGGAGCAATGTTCGTGAAGACCAGAGTGTCACCCTTCGCTACGGGTAAGCCCCCGACGCCCAACACCGCCGCCTTGGTCGTGATGAGAACCTGGCCCGAGGTGGACGAGGGCACCGACACGCTCGCCAGATCCGCGCCGCCAGACCCGGCCGCGGTGCAGGCCGTGCTCCCCGGCTTCGCGGCCACACAAATGCGGATCGGGCGTGATACCTGCTTGTTGCCGAGCTTGTCGCTCGCTTCCACCGCGACGCAGGCCCAGCCGTCGTGCAGGTTGTTCGAGGCGTCGAACTGCCGCCCCGCGCACTGCAGGTTATCGCCGACGATGGGCGGGATGGTCCAGATCGAGTTCAGCGAACCAGCGTACCCCATCGAATAGGTCATGACGCGGTTCTTCTCGAAGCTGTACGTGGTGTCGCAAAGCGCTGGTGGCGGTTCGGCGGTGCCCGAACAGGCGACCCCCGGCTGGTGCGAGAAGTCGCCCGCCCCGCCCTTGGCCAAGGGCACCATGTCGATGAGTTGCGCGTCCTTCGCGGATTGCGGCGCCACCGAGGGCACCAGCTCGGGGTTGATGTCGTCGCAGATGCCGTCGGGCGGATCGGAGGTGTCCACCACCAAAGGCAGCGAGGTATCGTCGAGTATCAGGATCTTCACCGTGGCGGGATCCACGGCGGCGATAGGTATGAAATCCGGGATGCCGGTAAGGGGCGTGTTGCCCCTGTCCTCCACGCGAGCGCGGATGTCGAAGAGCTGGGCGACCACCGAACCGTCGTCGATGGCGTCGGGACCCACGGGATCGAACGGCCAGCTACAGGTTCCGTCCGACTTGATCAAGCGGACGTGGTCGGGCGGATCGAGATCCATGATCGGCGGCGTGTTGTCGAGCGACACCAAGTACCCGACCGAGGATTGGTTCCCGAGGGTGTCCTGGGCACGGAACGAGATGCTCGGGAAGATGGCGTAGACCGGGAGCTGGGTGGTGTCGAACAGTTTCGAGTATGCGCCGCTCGATCCCTTGTCCAAGCGGACCTCGAAGTGCACGTCACCATGCGCGACGACCGCGACCACCGAACCTTCCATGACCCCCGCCGGATCGCTCACCTGCGCCTCGATGGTGATGAGCTTGCCGATGAGCTCTCCCGTCCCGGGCTTGGTGCCGCTGATGGTCGGGCCTTGGTTGTCGACGGTGAACTTGCGCGTGGCGAGCGACACGACGCCGTTGCCGTTGGTGGCGGTAATGGTGACGACCTGCGGTCCGTCGAGTGGCGGATTGAAGCTACCGAAATCGAGCGTGACCGAGTATTGCGCGCCATTGCTCGAGATCGCGGCGGGAGAGACCTGGGCCTGGCCGACCGAGAACTCGACCGAGGCCACGCCCGAATGGTCGTCGATGACCATGGCGGTTACCACCACCGACCCCTTGACGAAGATCCCGTCGTTGGGTTGCAGGAAGTTGATGACCGGGCCGGTATCCAGGTAGAGGGGCATCGTGGCGGTCGCCGTAGTCCCGCCGGCGGTGGTGGCCGTGACGACAAGCGTGTAGGAACCCGTGCCCAGCTTGCCCAGACCGAGCGGCGTGTCGCCGTAGAGGTAGATCTTGCTATTCGATTCCGGCACGACTTCATATTGGGTCTGGTTCAGGGTGACATCGGCCGCGGAAGAAGTGGCGCCCTCCAGCAACAGGGAGGCTGTGACTTTCGTGACAACATCGGCCGTGGGGTTTCCGCCTTGCGACTGAACGTCGACGCGAACGCTGGGGGCCAGACGCGCGCTGGTGGCGATCACGGGTGGCGTCGCGCCGCCGCCGTCGGCCCTCGCACCGGCTACGGGCGCCAGAATGCTGACCGTCACGATCGCGGGCGGAGCCACGTCGATCCCGCTGGTCGCGACATCGCCGGTCAGGGGTGCGTCCGCCGCGTCCTTGCGCCCGCCGCTGACGCTCGTATCGGAGCCACCGACCTCGACGGCGGGCGGCCGCAGATCGGGCGGCATGCTCGCCCCGCGCTCGCTCGCGCCGCTGTCCAGGGGCGCCACGCCGGGAGGAAGCGTCGGATTCGAACTGCCACAAGCAGCCGCCCCCAGGATCGCGAACGCTGCACACGACACCAATGCTCGCTTCATGATGCTCTCTCCTTGTCGCAACGGAGCTCCCTACCGCTTGGATTTCGGCGTCTTCTTCGCGGGACGGGACGAAGATGAATCGGTGTTCTCCCCCGCTGGCGCCTCGGCGCTGTCCGCAAGCCCTGACGCCTTGGCCATGTCCTCTAGCGCGGTCGGCTCGGGCGTGGCCTTGCCCGGCGGGAAATCCAGAACCACGAACTGTGTGCCGTCGAGCCCCGGCTCGCTGTGGGGAACGGCGCTGGCGACCACGCGCAGAGCGATACGCACCTCCACGTCGCGGCCCTTCTGCCGAGCCGACACGCCCGACACCGGGGTCGCGAAGTAGCGCGTATCGATGCGCCTCCGGTTGTTGGCCATGTAGATGCGACACCCCTCGAGCCGGACCGAGAGAACTGACTTGCCCGATTTCCCCGGCCGGCCCTCGTCGAGCGCAAACTGGACGGTCTGGGTGGTTTGCAGGAACACGCGCGAACCGGCCGGCGTCATCTGAAAACCCGTCCAGATCAGGTGGGCACCGGCCTTGGGAGCAGCGGGAAGGGGATTCTTCGTCGCCGAGCCCGGGACCACGCCGTCATACTTTTGCTGGCCAGCCGGCGCGGGCGTGGCCTCCATGCTCCGTTCCAGCGGCGACGGCGCCATGATGGTCTGGCCGGCGGCCGGCCTGCCGAGGGGGCTGGCGGCGCCGAGGAGAACGAAGAAAGCAGTGCCCAGGAAACGAGTCGTCATACGCACTTTGCCTTTACCCCGACCATAATCATAAGCCCCGTATCCGGGTTGGCGCAAATGAAGCAGTGGGCTATGGAAGCGGGTCGGAGGCATCGGCCCCCCCTTGGGAACCGCCCAGAACGCGCCCGCGCAAGGCGCCGACGAGGAAGATCGAGCCGGCCACCACGACCAGACCTCCGGGCGCGCCGGCCGCAGTTCGGCGCCCCTCGGCGAGCGCGGCGACCGGGTCCAGCACGCAAGTGACCTGGCGATCCTCTCCCCGGGTCCGCCCCACCAGCGCCGCCAACGCGCCGGGGTCGGCCGCGCGCTCGCTCGACGACCGGGTGATGATCACGCGGTCGAAGCACGGCGCCAGCACCGCAAGCATGCTGGCCGCATCCTTGTCGCGCACGATGGACGTGACCAGCACCCGGCAGGGCGCCTCGGGCAGGGCCGTGGCGAGCGCCCGGGCGCCCTCGACGTTGTGGGCGCAGTCGAGCAGCACGTCGAAGGCGATGCGCTCGAGCCGTCCGGGCCAGCGCACCTCGGCCAGTCCCGCCCGCACGTCGGCCTCGCCGAGCGGCCGCCCCAGGACTCTTGCCGCCTCGCGCGCCAAAGCCACGGCCAGCGCCGCGTTGGCGAGCTGGTGCAGGCCAGGCAGGGCCGGTGGCGCAGGAGCCGGCGGATAGTCGATGCCGGCGCGACGGATGGGTGCGCCCACCCCGGCCGCGACTTGGCTCACCCGTCCCTCGGCCTCGG
>JADGRD010000236.1 GCA_017881285.1 Pseudomonadota bacterium
TATCCGCGAGAAGAGGCGGCGAGGGTGGCCTCGCAAGCCATATCGGCCGGTCTCGGCAGCTCGCCGAGCATTCACGAGGTGCGGCTCATCTTCTTCTCAGCAGCGGATCTCAGCCTGTTCGTTCGGCATCAGGCTTTCCCGCACGGGGCCACGGCTTAACCCCTAGGCCGCGCACCTACATCCTGCTGCTCAACCTCTTCCTGCTCCGCGTTGTTCTGCTTCTGGAGCACTTCGACATGCCGGTCCGCCTGTAAGTGGCGTTGCACCTCCAGCATGCCAACGCCGAGTAGGTTTGGGCGGGCGCTCGGGGGCCCATATCGTCGTGCCTGGCGGCGGCCTTCCGCGAACACGAGAATCACCAGCGCGGCCGCTCCACCGATCAGCCACCAGCCTTCGGCTGTCATGCCGCGCAGTATACGAGGGCGGTTACGCTCGCCCTGAACTCGATATCGACCCTCCTGGAACCCGACTCCATACCGCTATTGCGCTTCAAGCGCTCACATTCAAAGTGGAAGTTCTGGCGGTGAGGCCTAACCCCGGCATGCAGCAGACTCGCTTGCGCTACTGCTTGTCGAACACCTCATTGGTGTTCACGGTCTCGCCCTTCGCATTCTTGCCGGTACAGGAGAGCGTGAAGGTCTTGCCATCCATTGACACGACGGCCTTCGAGGTGATGGTGACCTTCCCGCCCATCTTCCAGACGTTCTCAAAGCTGTTGTCGTCGGTCTTCTTCGGTGCACTCGTGTCGGCATCGGGATACCCCACCCAGGGGACGTCCTTGCCGTCGAACTTCGAGGTATACGTACTGTGCGTCGCCTTACCTGCTGCGGTGACTCCATCCGTCGTGAGCGTGGTTCCACCCTGCGAAGCCTCGTATTTCAGTGTCAGGCTTTTCGGCGCGGGCCCGGGGCTGTACTTCGACCTTCCGACGTTGAGTTTCCACGTGCCCAGCCAGTTGTCAGCGGCGAGGACCACGGAGCTCGAGAAAACCATTACGGCACACACCACGAGGGCACCAACGAAAAGACTTTTACGCATCTCATACCTCCTTCAAGGTATCGTCATCCGGTCAACTGTTTAGCAGCACGGTGATTCTTGTGCGAAAGTGCCAGAAACGCAACTGTCCTGTTCATGAGAAAGGACTTACGGGCCGGCGCAAACTTCCAGAAAATCCCTGAAGAACCCTGAAGATTTTTCCGTCGCCACGATCCTATGTTGATGGTGTCCGCATCCCCGAATGGGACGGGGGAGCCAATGCTCGAAGCCTTCTCGACACCGCACAACCGGACCGCCATTTCCTTCGACGGAGGCGACGCATGAGAGAGATCCACGCTCCTGTTCATGAGCAAGGACATAGGGGCGGGCGCGAACTGATTTCCGCCGGCCTTGGCCTCTTGGCCCCATTCGTCGCCATTCTGGGAGCCGAGCTTTTTGAAGTCCCTGGACAAAACTCGATCAAGGAGATCGTGGCCGGGGCGCTCGCGGTAGCCCTGTATTGCGCGGCGTGCCAGTTCTGGCTCGCGCGAATGGGCAGCCGTGGGCTCCGCGTCAACTGGCCCGTGGTGGGCGCCATGGTCGCACCGCTGCTGGCCGTGTGCCTTTTGGCGGTGGCCGTGGAGGGAGGCCGGACGTGGCTCGTCTTCGGCCTTCCGGTGTTGATTTCCGGCTGCGTCGGGAGCTTCGTCGGGGCCCTGCTGGGGGCTCGGGGAACAACCAAAGAAATCGTGATCGTCAGTCTTCTCTCCTGCCGGCGTTCCCTTGTCTCCTGTGCCACCCTGCTTGTCGCTGTGGCGCTCATACTCGCGGCAGGCGTGATACCGCCGGTGACGATCGACCGCTTCCCCGCCGCCGCGCCGGAGAGGGCCGTCCCCGTGTTTTGGGCCATCGCCGCCCTGAACCTCCTCGCCGCCGCGGTCCTCGTGCTCATTGCCGTTCGGACCACCGGCCGTAGTCGCCTGTCCACCGCCGTTGCGAGTGCTGTGGCGTTCCTCGCTGTCGTTTCGGGCCTCGCCCTTGCCGGCCCGGCAGGCGGGTTTTTGGAGCACGGCCCAGCCATGCACACCGCGTCGATCCTCCTCTTTCTCTGCGTAGCCGCTGATCTCATCGCCGCCGTGCTGATCGCCACAACGGCGTTCCGCATGCCCACGCGCGCATGACCGGGCCTAACACCGTTGCAGCGGACTCGCTGCGCTCGCCGCTGAGCGCGGTATCGTTGGGCGGACGAAGGAGAGTGTCGATGAAATGGGGTCGCATCCTCGTTGCCGGCATCGGGACCCAGACGGCGGTACTTCTGGTCATCACGCTCGTGGTGACGGGCTACGCGTTCAAGTTGGCGTTCGAGGTTCAGGGGGCGCCAGACCAGAGTCGGATTGGGCAGTTTGCTCAGTACCTGGGTCGTTCGTTCTCGTGGGTCCTCCAGATTCTCCTGACGGTGCCCGCAGCAGCGTGGGCGGTTCGGAAGGTCCAGAGCTCCCATCAGCTCCACGGAGTACTCATCGGACTTGTGGTTGCGGTAACGGGGTTCGCGATGAGCTTCACAATGAGCTTTCGGACGATCGCGGCGTGCGCGCTGACCGTGGGCGCTGGCTGGCTCGGCGGCGCGATGGCTGCGCGCCATCGAATGAAGCGGGATCCCACATGAAGACAATTGCAAGCATTCTTGTCGTCGTTGGCTTTGGCGTCCTTCTTTGGGCTTGGATCGGCTACCGCAAAGAGGGGGTGTCAGTTATTTCGGTCGGCCTCTTTTGGAAGGCACTGACACCCGCTGGATCCCGACTCTATGCGGCTGGGATGGTGCTGGTGCTCCTTGGTGTGCTTTTCTTCTCTCTCGGAACATGAGTGAGGTAATCCCGCTTTTCATGCTGCCGCTGCCTAATGCGCGCTGTAGCGAACTCGCTGTCGCTCGCCGCTGAACTCGATATCGTTGGGCACCGGATGACAGTCCTGCGCCTATCATCACACCGTGACAGAACTGCAAACTGACCGCCTACAGCTCCGACCCTTTCGCCCCGATGACTTCGAGGCTCATGCCGAGATCTGCGCGGATCCTGAAGTCATGCGTTACATCCGGGCGGGAGCGCTTCCCCGCGTGGACGCCTGGTGGCAGATGGCCAGGTACATGGGGCACTGGGAGCTCCGGGGCTATGGCCTATGGGCGGTCATCGAGCGATCCACGAACCGCCTCATCGGCCATCTCGGCTTTCTGGACCCGGAGGGTGGGCATGGCTTCGAACTAGGCTGGGCCCTTGCTCGTCACGCTTGGGGAAGGGGCTATGCGCTCGAAGGTACTCGCGCTGCGGTGCATCACGCTTTCACCACGCTGAATCGCGATCACATCGCCTGCCTCATCCACCCTGAGAACACCCGCTCTATTCACCTGGCGGAGCGCCTCGGCGGTAGGCTTGAGCGGGAGATCGTGGAGTCAGGCACGCGTCTCCTTGTCTTTGGGATCGCGCGGCCGGAGCCTGCTGCCTAACTCCCGTTGCAGCGGGCTCGCTATGCTCGCCGCTGAGCTCGATATCGTTCGGGCGCCAATAGGAGGTTCGGTAATGAGAGCGTCCGTTTTCGTTGGCACCAGCCTCGACGGGTTCATTGCACGAGCGAATGGGAGCTTCGATTTCCTACCGCCCGGCGGTGGCGAACCCCACGGCTACGACGAGTTCATGGTCACGGTCGATGCGCTTGTCATAGGGCGCAAGACATTCGAGACGGTCTTGACGCTCGCCTCATGGCCATATGGAAAGAAGCCTGTCTTCGTGCTCAGCACTCGCCCGCTCGCTCCGATCCCGCCCGGGGCCGTCGCGGAGCGGATGTCCGGGGACCCGGCGGAAATCGTGTCGCAGCTTGTCGCTCGCGGAATCCAGCATGCCTACGTGGATGGCGGGATCACGATTCAGCGGTTTCTTCGAGCCGGACTCATTCAGCGCCTCATCATCACACGCGTTCCCGTGCTCATCGGTAACGGCATCCCCCTCTTCGGCGCCACAGAGCGCGATATTGTCCTGAGCCACGTCGCGACGCGGCAGTACGCCAGCGGCCTCGTCCAAAGTGAGTACGTTGTTGTCTCCTGACCCTCCGGTTCGAATGGGATGCAGTAGGCAAGTCCCACGTACGCCGTTACACTGGTCTCATGAATCTTTCTGATCGAGGGTCTCGCGGCTGGGCACTCCTATTCGCCCGGCTCGTTCTCGGGCTGATCTTCTTCATGGCCGGCTGGTACAAGGTATTCCAGCTCACTCCCTCCGGGCATGTTCAAAAGTGGTTCCTGCCCTACCAGGACACGTTCCTGCCCACATGGTCACTCTGGGCGGTCGGCCTCGCCATTCCCTTCATCGAGCTCTTCGCGGGAGCGATGCTGCTTCTCGGCTTGCGCATCCAGGCCGCCCTCCTCGCGCTCGGCGGCGTCCTGGTGGTGGTCACGTTCGGCCACCTTCTCAACGAACCCCTGTATCCCTTTCATGAGCACGTCATTCCCCGCCTGGCCCTTCTACTGTTCTTGCTGGTCATGCCGCGCCGAGAGGACCGCTTCAGCCTGGATCACCTGCTCCTGTCGCGAACTCGTTCAACGCCCGTCGCGAAAGGCGCTTGACGAGCACATGGCCCATCCGCTCGCTGAACTGCGGGTCGCCATCAGCCCGCCCGACCGAATGAGACTCTCCACGACTCGTCACGAAAGGCCGCGAAATGCCTACGAAAGCCAAGCCCTCCCTTCGCTTCTTCCATTCGACCGTGCTTCGAGCGAGAACCGACAAGTTGCTCGACGCCATCGATCACGACCAGGACCCGGCACGACACGCCGATGCGCTGGCGGCTCTCGTGGTCGCTTTGACCGAGGCCGGGCTGGACTACTATTTTCTCAAGCCGCTCAATCTGGCAAAGGTGAATTTCGTGGCGCGACAGACCGCAAACCTCGGCATGGCGGGCGCGCTCAGAATCATGTCACCGATGATTCGGTCGATTCTGGGGAGCACGGACGGGACTCAGTTACGGATCATCTCCCGCCACATTCGGCAGCTCATGGCTTGAGAGTCACGGCAGGCTGCCTGCGCGGCTGGGCGTGAGCGGTGGCAAGGCAAAGGGCGGAGAATGGCGATGGCATGACGGGCGCGAATCCCGGCGAGTTCTTCGTCGCCGCCTACGAGACCGAGCGGCTCAAGACGCTCAGTGTGTGGTCGTGCTTCGGAGACGCGGATCTCGGCTTCCGGCCCGCGCCGAGGGCCCGCACGCCGCTCGAGCACATGGTCCACCAGTGCGTATCGGAAGACTCCTGGATGAAGAACATGCTCGGCATCGAGACCGCGCTCCCCGCGCTGCCTGCGCGCGAGGATCGGCTCGGCTTCCTGCACCACTACGCCGAGGCGTCCGGGAAGCGGCGCGAGATCCTCGCGACGAAGGCCGCGGATTGGTGGGACGAAAAGACGCGATTCTTCGACGTGGAGGAGACGCGCTCGTGGGTGTTCCTCCGACGGCTGACGCACTCGTCCCACCACCGCGGCCAGCTCACGATCTATCTGCGCCTCCTCGGCCGCCCGCTCTACTCGACGTATGGGCCGACGGCCGACACGGGCGGGCTTTTTCTCCACAAGGCCCCGACGATCTACCGCTACCGCTCGCTCGAGCATCTGCTCGCCGCCGAGGACGCCGGTGGAGAGTGGCCGGAGCTGCCGGGCCCGGGCGAGAAACCACCGACTGAGCGGCCGTGAAGCTGCCGAGGGTGCCGGCCCCACGCCTTCCCCGGCGATAAAAACTTACGCTTGACTTACGACTCAGGCGGACCTACGTTTGCCGCGGTGTCCGCACTCTCTCTCCCCGCCCTGCCGGTCCCGCCGAACCTGCCGCAAGACATCGCCGCCCGGCTGACCACCGCCGCCGGGCTTTCGCGCGGGCGATTCGCGCCGGAGTTCCTGCCCACGCGCATCGAGGGGCTGGACCGCCTTCTCGGGGGCGGGCTGCCGCGCGGGGCGCTCGTGGAGATGTCGGGGCGCACCTCCTCGGGCCGCTTCTCCGTGGCACTCTCCGCGCTCGCCGCCACCACGCAGGCGGGCGAGGCCGCCGCGCCCGTGGACCCCGGCGACCACTTCGATCCACAGGGCGCGGCC
>JADGRD010000237.1 GCA_017881285.1 Pseudomonadota bacterium
CGCCGCCTGTTGCCTGCGGCGGTCGATCCCAGCTTCCACTGCATCAGCATCGACACCGACACCAGCACCTCGGATACCGTGGTCCTCCTCGCTTCCGGCGCGGTCCCTTGTCCCGACGAGGACGCCTTTGCCCAGGCGCTATCCACCGTGTGCCGCGATCTCGCCGAGGACGTGGTCCGCAACGGCGAAGGCGTCCATCACGTCGTGCGCGTCGGCGTGACCCGGGCGCCGTCGGAGCCGCTCGCCCGCGCCCTGGGCAAGGCCGTGGTCAACTCGCCCCTGGTCAAGACCGCCATGTGCGGCAACGATCCTAACGTGGGCCGCATTCTGATGGCCATCGGGAAATACGCCGGCATTCACTCGCCCCAGCTCAATCTGCAGGACACCCGCGTCTCCTTGGGTGGCAGGACCATCTTCGAGAACGGCAGTTTTCGGCTCGCTCCCGCCGTCGAAGCCGAGCTGGTGGCGCATCTCGAGCATGCCGAGCTCTACGCCAGCGCCGCTCCCGCCAACGGCGTGTTTCGGCCCAGCATCGATTTCCCACCGCACGAGCGTTGCGTGGAGCTCGAGATCGACCTTGCCTCGGGCACCGCAGGTGCGACCGTGCTCGGGGCCGACCTGACCCACGAGTATGTCAGCGAGAACGCGGACTATAGGAGCTAGGCTTGCCGGTGCGCGCCGGTGCGAATAGGCTGGGCCCCATGAAGAATGCCAACTCGGGAAGTTCCCTACGGTTCGCGGCGGCTGCCGCGCTCGTCCTCTCCGTCGCGCTGCTGTCCTGCGCCGGGAAACAGACCCCACGCGATCGCATTACAGATCCCGGGGAGATGATCTACAACGGTCTGACCGTCTCGGGCGTCGACTGCTACAAGTGCCACAACGCCGACGGAACCGGAACGTGGCGAGGGGCGAATCTCGCCGAGCGCGTGCCCAAGTTGACCGATCCGGCCATCGAAAAGGCCATCAACGAAGGGCCCGGAATGATGCCGGCGTTCAAGGGAAAGCTGGACGCCCAGCAGATGGCGGCAATCACCACCTGGTTGCGCGGCCGCTTCCACTAACGTCCGTCGCAAGAAATCACAGTCTCTGTGGTCTATCTTGCCCGTGCTGTCCGGAAAGTCGTCGGCAGGCCGCGCGCAAGATAGAGTGCGAAGTCATGCGACGTTCTGTCCTGGGCCCCCTGTCCCTGTTCCTTGGCGTGCTGGCGGTCTCGCCGGCACGTGCGGAGAATCAATCGCCAGCTCCTGCGTGCCCCGTGGGCAACCTCTTGGCCCACAAGAAGCCCATCGTATGGCAAGACATGCGGCGCGAGTTGGGGCTTCTCACCGACGAGCAGATTACGCCCGAAGGGGCGATGTGGGACGCCGAGCCCGCGGCGATTTTCGATACCGCTGCGTCGACCGTCACCTGGGATCTCGGCGAGGTGATGACCATTCGCTCCTTCGCGGTCCAGGCCGACGCGAACGACACCTATACCATCTGGGGGTCGGTGGACGGGAAGGACTACAAGGTCTTCGGGCAAATCGACCCGGTGTCGAACCACGGCTTGCGCATGCGCACGCTCAACGTGGGCACCATGGTGGCCCGCTACCTGAAGTTCGGCGAAGGCGTGGGCGACAGCTTCTTCTCGGCGTCCGAAGTCGCGGCCTACTGTCAGGTCCCGTCGCCGTTCCCGCCCGCGATGAAAGTCGTGGATGCACCGGTGGCCGCAGTGCCGCCCAAGAAGCTGCTCGACTACTGGGACAACGATGCGAGCGTCCAATGGGAGTTTGTCCTGGCCTGCCTCGGCCTCGTCTTTCTGTGGTGGGAGCACAGGGCAAGCCGTGCACGCAAGTCGGGCATCGAGCCGACCCTGGCGTCGGACGCCGGTCCGCTGCGCCGCATGCGATTCCGCATGGGGCAAGTCTTCGCGCGATCCAAGGTGCGCAACGCGATCCTGGGGGTGATGGGCGTTCTGGCCTTCCTTAGCTACTTCAATTTCGGCGCGTTCCACTTTTGGAGCTTCGTTCACGGCTGGGACACCTTCCACTACTACATCGGCGCGAAGTACTTCAAAGAGCTGAGTTACGACCGTCTTTACGAGTGCGTGGCCATCGCGGACAGCCAGGAGCCGAACCTGCGCCGCCGGGTCGAGCTGCGCAAAATGACCAACCTGCGCACCAACCACGTGGAATCCACCGCGGACATCCTGGCCCACCCAGAGCGCTGCACGTCGCACTTCACCGCGCAACGCTGGGAATCCTTCCAGCACGACGTGCGCTACTTCCGAATCCAGGAGAACGCGCGTCGCTGGGACGACACCCAGCTCGACCACGGGTTCAACGCAACCCCGGTGTGGAACATTCTCGGGACGCTCCTCACCAACACCGCGCCGGCGAGCCGGATGCAGATCCTGACCTTGGACAGCCTCGATTGCCTGGCGGTGATCTTTCTTTCGCTGATGATCGGGTGGGCCTTCGGCTGGCGCGTGCTGGCCGTCGCGCTTCTCGTGTTTGCCACCAACCATGCGTCGCGCTGGGCCTGGACCGGCGGCTCGCTGTTGCGTTGGGACTGGCTGTTCTGGATAGGCGCCTCGGTGTGCCTGGCGAAAACGAAACACTACTTTTCCGCCGGCATGTGCCTGGCGTACTCGACCCTGCTGCGCATCTTCCCCATCTTCATGTTCGTCGCGCCCGTACTGGCCATGGGGTACCACCTCGTGAAGCATCGGCAGCTCGAACGCCGCTTCCTTCGCTTCTTCATGGGGGCCGCGCTTGCCGTCGCCATTCTTTTGCCAGTCGGCGCCGTGTCGTCCGGCGGAGTCAGCGCCTATCCCGACTTCCTTCACAACACCCTGAAGCACCAGGGGACGCCGCTTACCAACTACATGGGCCTTCCCACGGTGGTGGCCTACCGGCCGTCCGAGGTTGCGCGCCTCACGCGCAACGACCAGCTCTTTGATTCGTTCAGCCGCTGGAAGGAAGCGCGCCTCAGAAGCTTCCGCGAGGCAAGGCCGCTGTACTTCGCTATCGTGATTTGCTACCTCGTGCTGATGGGTCTCGCGGTTCGCCGGGCCGACCCGTGGGAGGCGATCGCGCTGTCGACGACCTTCATCGCCTTCGGAGTCGAGCTCACCAACTACTACTACTCCTTTGTCATCGTGGTGGCCTTGCTCTACGCGAAGAGGGAGGTGGTGGGGCGTTGGCTATTGGCCGCGACCGCGTTCACGCAACTCATCGGCTGGGCACCGATTCGAAAATTGCCCGCCTGGTTCCCCGCCGCCTTGAAGAACCTCGGCATGCCCACCGACCTCGACGAGCAGTACACGTGGATGTCGCTCGTGACATTGGTCGCGTTCGTGATGATCGCTTGGGACATGATGGTTGCTCGTCAAGCGGCGTTGGCCCCAGCCAACATTTCGACGGACATCAAGCCTGCCGGTGCTGGCGGGCACACTGTCGGTACCGGCACGGCCACCGAGAAACCTGCGCAGGACGGCAAGCCTGCCGCCCCAAAGCCCGCCATCGAAGAGAAGCCTGCCGCCAGCGCCAGGATGGACCGACCCCGTCGGCGCGAGCGTCACCCAAAAAGCGGCAAGCCTGGGAAACGGCGGTAGCTCTCGCAGGCAATTTCTGAGATGGCGCGAAGGGCTGGTGAAAGCCCACAGAAAGGCGGCCCCATGCGTGCTCATGGGGCCGTTCAGGTCGCCGTCGAGCTGGCGGTGGCTGTCGACGTGTAGGTCCCAGTAGCCGTACTCGTTGTCGTTGTCGTTGTCGTCGCAGTACCCGTGGCGGTGCCGGTTCCTGTCATCGTCGCCGTGGCGGTGGCAGTTGTCGTCGGGCAGCTTATGGTGACACTCTTCACGACCAGGTTGCCGCCGCTCGTAAGGGTCACGCCGAATCCGGTAGAGGGATTGGCTGTTGCGAGGAAGGTGAAACTGTAGGAGGTCATGGTTGTCTGATCGACGGTGGCGGTGCCGATGACGTTGCCTTGGCCTTCCGCCGAGACGGTCATGAGCGGCCATGCACCCGAAACTTGGACGCCCCTGGCCACGACAGTTACCATCGTGGTGGCTGCCACGTAGGCTATGTTTTGCTCGTACAGAAAAGTGCCCGCCGCAGTGAGGGACCATCCGTCGCTCACGCTGCTGCCGCCGTTGTTGCTCATTGTTTTGGCGTCGTAGGTGGTTGAGTTGCACCAGGTCTGGGTGGCCGTGCTGGTGATGGTTGTCGTCTGGGTGACCGTGCTGGTGACGGTTGTGGTCCGGGTGACCGTGCTGGTGATGGTTGTGGTCCGGGTGTCTGTTGCGGTGGTCGTAAATGTGACGGTGTTCACTCCGGTCCTGCCTCCGCTGCCCGTGCCTCCGCTGCCGAGAACACCGCCGCTGCCTGGAGTGCCGCCACTACCTGCACCGCCGCTGCCCGCACGAACATCGTCCATCCCGCCGTCGGCGCGGCCGGTAGCGCCACCCCCACCACTGCCCGTCGCCCCGCCACTGCCCCGTACGCCGCCGCCGTCCGTTCCACCCGTGCTCGCCGATGGCGCTGCGTCCTTCTGGGTGAACGGGGCATCCTGACCGGGCTGAGTGTCCTGCCAGCCACCTTCGAGCCCCGTGGCCACATCGGCAGGTACCTGGCCTCCTTCGACCTTGCCGTCGGCCGATAGCGGCGCATCCTCCTGAGCGAACGGGGCATCCTGACCGGACAGGGAATCCTGCCAGCCGCCTTCGAGCCCCGTGGCCACTTCGGCAGGGGCCTGGCCTCCTTCGACCTTGCCGCCGGTGTCATCGATGCGGACCTCGAAAGCAAGGCCGGTCTCGCGGGAATCCAATCCCCCTTCGCTGCCGCCCGCATCTCCCCTGCCCGCCCATGGCGGGGTCAGGTTCACACAGGCGCTTGGGACGACCGCCGCGACGCCCACCCAGAAAGCAGCACACCGCACCCTACCGATGACAGAATCAAGCAGCATGAGTGAGTGCCTGGCCTCCGAATACTTTCTTGGATTCATCGTCTGTTTGGTCGCCCGCTTGACCCCGTGGTGTCCGAAAACTCGTCACCTAGATTGTCCCACGAATTCGCGAGGATATGGAGCTTTGAAAGGCGGCCACGCGCGTGCCATCTAGCCATCGATGTTGCCCATGACGTTGCAGTTCATCATCGTGATGATCGCGTCCGCGATCAACGACCGGCTGCAACGCAAGCTCGACTACGTCGAAGAAGAGAGGCGCATCCTTCGAGAACAACTCGATGCCGCTACGGGTGGCAAGAAGTTGTCGTTCACCACCGACCAGCGCCGGCGGCTGGCCACGGCCGGCAAGTTGCTCACGCCAGACGAACGTCGGAAGTGCTGCCACCTCGTGAAGCCGGCCACCATTCTCACTTGGGTCCGGCAGCTTGCCGCCAGGAAGTACGACAGCTCCGAGGCCAGACGAGGCCGTCCACCCAAGCCCAAGGATGTCCGCAAGCTGGTCATCAAGCTTGCCACGGAAAACCTTCGCTGGGGCTACACGAAAATCCGGGACGCCTTGCGCACTGGACTCGGCATCGAGATCGGGCGTACCACGGTCGCGAACATCCTGGCCGAGGCTGGCATCGAGCCGGCGCCGGAGCGGGAGAAGACTCGCACGTGGGGGCAGTTCATGAAGGTGCATTGGGATTCGCTGTGCGGCTGCGACTTCTTCACCGTCGAGGCGCTCGGTCTCACCGGAACGGTCCGCTACATGGTCTTCTTCGCCATTGTGGTCAAGACCCGCGCGGTGGAAATCGCTGGGATCGCCACCCATCCCGATGGGAAGTGGATGCAGCAGATGGCGCGCAATCTGACCGACTCGGTGGACGGCTTTCTTCGAAATGCGACCTATTTAATCCACGACCGGGATCCGCTGTTCACCGAAGCCTTCGAAGCAATCCTGGGCGAGCGAGGGGTGAAGTGCGTGAGGATTCCCGCGCGAAGCCCAAACTGCAACCCGCATGCGGAGCGGTTTGTCAAAACGGTCCGGGACGAGTGCTTGAATCACCTCGTCCTTTTCGGTGAGCGACATCTGCGGCTCGTCATCAAAGAATTCATGGCCCACTACCATCGGGAACGCTTTCATCAGGGGCTTGG
>JADGRD010000238.1 GCA_017881285.1 Pseudomonadota bacterium
TGGGAGTGGATGGCCCCGATGTATTCGCCCAGCACCCCGATGAAGAACAGTTGCACGCCGGCGAAAAAGAACACGGCGATGATGAGCGTCGAAATGCCTGGCTGGGCCGGCCTGATGTGGTGAACGAAGAATTCGTAGAGCGTGATCGCCAGGCTTGCGAATCCATAGAGCAGGCTCGCGCCGGCAAGCAGGAACCCCGCCGACAGGCACATACGCAGGGGCACGTTGGTGAAACTGACCAGACCGTTGAGCCCCTGGTCGAGCAGATGGTACATGCGGTTCTTCGAGATGCCGCGCGACCTGGCCTTCCAGGTGTAGGGGACGCCGACCGACCGGAAGCCGCAGCTTGCCACCATGCCCCGCAGATACGGATAGTAGTCTTCGAAGTGGCGCAGGGCTTCGATCACCACCTTGTCGACGAGCTGGAACTCCCCCACGTCCGTTGGGATATCGACCTCGGCCCAGCTCTTCACCAGGCGGTAGTAGCGGCGGCGAATGAATCTCATCACCGCCCCTTCTTCCCGGTTCGCGCGGATGCCATACACGATCTGGTGGCCTGCCTCCCATTGCTTGACCATCTCCGGAACCACCTCGGGCGGGTCCTGAAGGTCCGCCGGCAGGAACAGCACCACCGCGTCGCCCGACGCGGCCATCACGCCGTTGAAGAGCGAGCGAAAAGGCCCGAAGTTGCGCGCATTGAGGATGAGCTTGATGCGCGAATCCTTCGCGGCCAGCTCGCGCAGGATAGTCTCCGTGCGATCCGTCGAGGCGTTGTCGCAGAAGATGTGCTCGTAGTCGTATCCCGGCAGCTCGGTCTCGAAAACCCGGCGGACCGCCGTGGCGCAGGCCTCGACGTTGTCTTCCTCGTTGTAGCAGGGAGTGACGACGCTGATGAGCTTTCGCCGCGGTAGCGCCGGGGGTTCCATCATGTCTCCGTCGCGGTGAAGGCCTTGAGCTGGTCCAGGCAGGTCTGCCGCATGGACCCGCCCTGGGCATAGTGGCGCCGGTACCACGAGACCGTGTGCCGGACGGCCTGGTCGGTGTTCCAGCGTGGACGCCAGCCGAGCAAGAGCCGCGCCTTGCTGGAGTCGAGGCGAAGCGTGATGGTCTCACCCCCGGCTTGCGCAGTCTCCCCATCTACCCGGCAACGCGCCCCCGGCCAGGCCTCGCAGAAGCTGGCGGCCAGGCGCTCTACCGGCCATTCCGTGCCCTGGTCGGGGCCGAAATTCCAGCCTTCGCACAGCCAGGCCGCATCGTCCCTTGCCATGCGCGCCGCCAGCATCAGATAGCCGTGCAAGGCGTCGAGCACGTGCTGCCACGGTCGAATCGAGCGGGGGTTGCGCAGCAGCGCCGTCTCGCCGGCCGCGAAGGCCCGCACCAGATCCCCGACCAGGCGATCCTTGGCCCAGTCGCCACCTCCGATGACGTTGCCGGCTCTCACCGACGCGACTTTCTTGCCGTGGCTGGCGAGCTCCGCCGGGTTGAAGAAGGATTCGCGGTAGGACCGCACCACCAGCTCCGCGGCCCCCTTGCTCGCGCTGTAGGGATCGCGGCCACCCATGCGATCGGTCTCGCGGTAGCCCCACAGTTGACCGGCATTTTCGTAGCATTTGTCGCTGGTCACCACGATGACCTGGCACGGCCCCTCGAGCTGACGGACGGCGTCCAGGACGTTCACCGTGCCCTGCACGTTCGTCTCGAAGGTCTCCGCGGGCTGCGCGTAGCTTTCGCGCACCAGGGGCTGGGCCGCCATGTGGATGACCAGATCGGGTCGGGCCTCGCGCATCGCCAGGGCAAGCGCCTGCTTGTCGCGGAGGTCGCCCACGATGTGTCCCGCCAGCCGCTCGGCGATCTGCGACACTTCGAAATTCGACGGCTTGGTGGGAGGCGGCAGCGAGAAGCCGACGACCCTGGCGCCCAGCTCGCACAGCCAAAGCGACAGCCACGAGCCCTTGAATCCCGTGTGACCGGTGACGAAGGCGGAACGCCCGGAAAAACTCAGCCCCAGGTCTTCCATTGGGCTTTCCCCTCATTCCACAGGTCGTTGAGCAGCCGGTACTCCCGGTAGGTGTCCATCGCCTGGAAGAAACCGTGATGCCGGTAGGCAACAAGCTGGCCGTCCCGGGCGAGTCGCTCGAGCGGTTCACGTTCGAGGACGCAGCTCGCGTCATCGCCGAGGTAGTCCAGCACCCGGCGTTCGAAGACGAAGAAGCCCGCGTTGACCCAACCGTCGAGCTGGGGCTTCTCGACAAAGCATCGCACCGCCCCGGCCTCGTCCAGCTCCAGGACGCCAAAGCGGGACGGTGGTCGCACGGTGGTGACCGTCGCGAGCTTGCCGTGGCTCTTGTGGAAACGGACGAGATCGTCAAGGTTGATGTCGGCCAGCCCGTCTCCGTAGGTGACGATGAAGGGCGTCTCCTTGAGATAGCGCGAGGCGCGCTGCACGCGGCCGCCGGTCATGGTGTCAAGTCCGGTGTCGGCCAAGGTCACCTCGAAGGCCTGCTCTGCGTGGGCCTGATGGTACGTGACCTTGCGGTTGCTTCCGAGCGCGATGGTGAAATCGTTGTTGCTCTCTTCGTAGCGCAGGAAGTAATCCTTGATGACCTCGGCCTTGTACCCCAGGCACAGGATGAACTGATGCATGCCATGCTGCGCGAAGTGTTTCATGATGTGCCAGACGATGGGTCGGCCGCCGATCTGGACCATGGGCTTGGGGCGGAACTCCGTCTCCTCGCGCAAGCGAGTTCCCATCCCTCCGCAGAGAATCATGACCTGCATGGGCTGCATTTTTCCGGCCAGGATACTGGGCATCGTTGGGGCTGTCGACTGAATCTCGCGGCGCGACGAAAGGCGAACCTTCGCGTGTTCGCGGCCGGGAATTGCGCTAGATTTTGCCGGACCCGAGTCCCCCGACACCGACGCACACCGAGCGCCATACCCAGGCCTGACCCATGAGCCAACTACGATCCAAAATCCTGGACCTCGTCCGCGAGTACTACGCCGAAAGGCACGCGCCCGTGTCCTTCGACGCCCAGAAGGACACCGTGCGCTACGCAGGGAGAGTCTTCGATGAAGCCGAGCTGGTGGCGCTGGTCGACTCGTCGCTTGACTTCTGGCTGACAGAAGGACGTTTCTGCGAGGCATTCGCGAGCAAGCTCTCCGACCTCCTCGGCGTGTCCAATGTCTTGCTCACCAATTCGGGCTCGTCGGCCAACCTGCTGGCTATCTCGGCGCTCACCTCGCACAAGCTCAAGGACCGCCGCCTGCGACCGGGGGACGAGGTCATCACCGTCGCGGCCGGGTTTCCTTCCACGGTTGCGCCCCTGGTCCAGAATCGCCTGGTCCCGGTCTTCGTCGACGTGAACGTGCCGACCTACAACGTCAGCATCGAGGCGCTCGAGCAGGCCATCTCACCCAAGACCCGGGCCATCTTCCTGGCCCACACCCTGGGAAATCCCTTCGACGTCGACGCCGTGCTCGCGCTGGCCAGGCAGCATAAGCTGTGGCTGATCGAGGACAACTGCGACGCCCTTGGCAGCAAGTACCGCGGCCGATACACCGGCACCTTCGGCCACCTGGCGACCCTCTCGTTCTATCCCGCGCACCACATCACCACGGGCGAAGGCGGCGCGGTCGTCACCGAGGATGAGGATCTGGCGCGTCTGGTCCGGGCTTTTCGGGATTGGGGCCGCGACTGCTACTGCTCTGGCGGCGAGAACGATACCTGCGGCAAGCGTTTCACGCAGCAGTTCGGCACCTTGCCGGCCGGATACGACCACAAGTACGTCTATTCGGAGATTGGCTACAACCTCAAGATGACCGAGATGCAAGCCGCGATTGGCACCGCGCAAGTAGACAAGCTCGGCGGGTTTTGCCAGCGCCGCAGAAGCAACTTCGCAACGTACAGTCAATTCCTCGACCGCTACCAGGACGCGCTGCTGCTGCCTTTGGCCACCGATGGATCCGATCCCGCCTGGTTTGCCTACGTCGTGTCGGTGCGGCCCGAGGCGCCGTTTTCCCGCAACTCCCTGGTATCCTATTTGAATCGGCACCGCATCGAAACGCGCAATATTTTCGCGGGGAACATGCTCCGGCAGCCGGCGTTTGCCAGCCTGGACGAGGGAACCTATCGCGTGGCGGGTAGCTTGAAGAACACCGATTTCGTCATGAACAACTCCTTCTTCCTGGGCACCTACCCGGGGCTATCCGCCGAGATGCTGTCGGTGATTTCCGAGCGCTTCGCCGAGTTCATGACCAGTCACTGATCGCGGCCGGTAGGTCGGTCGGGCCCAGATTTTCATGGCAATCGTACAGAAATACAGAACCACGGTGCGCGCCGTTCGCCGGATCCTACCGGACGTCTATTCGGTCACCTTCGCATCGGCCGATCGCCCGTTCCGGTTCCGCCCAGGCCAGTTCCTGCACCTCGCCCTGGATGCGTACGATCCCACGCGGCCATGGCCGGAGTCGCGTTGCTTTTCCATCCAATCCCCTCCCGCCCTGGACGCGCGTGCTATCCAAATCTCGTTCGCGACGAAAGGCGAATTCACGCGGCGGATGTCCGGCGACCTGGCGCCCGGCCGCGAGGTCTGGGTGAAGCTGCCCTACGGCGATCTTTTCAACGCGGACAATTCGAACCGGGAATGCGTGTTCATCGCGGGGGGGACGGGCGTGACCCCGTTTCTGTCGCTCTTCCTGGACGATAGCTTCCGTCGATACTCGAGGCCCTTCCTCTACCTGGGGGTGAGGACCGCCGCCTATCACGTCTTCGCAGCCGAACTCGAGCGGGCCGTGACGGTCAACCCCGCCCTCGTCGTGGAGGTCTTTCGGCAGGACGCGGAGGGGCTGATTCCCATCGACCGGCTGGCGCTCCAGCACGGCAAGACTTCCGTGTACTACCTCTCCGGTCCGGCTAGCATGATTCGCGGCTTTCGTGGCCACTTGCTTGCCACCGGCGTTCCCGCCGAGCACATCCGCAGCGATGATTGGGAGTGACTTGATAATGTGACGAGCCCACTCAGGCGGGGCGAGGCGAGGCGAGCCTGCCCCTCACCGCCACGCTCCCCCCTTCGGGGAGTTCGGGACCTACCCCTCCACCACCACCCCCGCTCGCTGCGCTCGCACCCTCGCGCGTGGCTGCCTCTCTTCACGCCTCGCCCCCGCGAAGCGGGGGAGAGGCCGACGGGCGAAGCACGTCGGGTGAGGGGGCCTCGCCGCGAGAACTGGCGCCCCTCACCGCCACGCTCCGCGTGGCTGCCTCTCCCCGCTCCGCGGGGCGAGGCGGGAAGTGGGGGAGAGGCTTATCTAGAGTAGATGAGAATCTCGTGGTTGCCGTCCGCGGTCTTGCGCGACACCGCGATCTTGTTGCCGCCGGCGGACCAAGGATAGGGCTGCTTGTCGGGCAGCCCGATCTCGCCGATCACGGACACCTTCCCGCTGCCCGGATCCAGGCTGAAGAAGCCGAGCGCGAAGCGCGCCTCCTCTTTCATGTCGCCCTGCTTGCGGCCCGGCCGGTCGGCGAGCAGCGAGAACACCACCTTGTTGCCGACCTGGCGCTGCTGCAACGTGGTCGGATCGTAGTCCTGCACCGGCAAGGTCAGGTTCAAGGGCCGCACCTTCTCGCCCGGCCCAACCAGCTCGTAACCCTTCTGGCCCTCGGCGAGGACGATGACCGCCGGCTGGTCGGGCTTCTCGCCGCGCTTGTGCACGTATTCGAGGAAATTCTCGAGCTTGGGCGGCGTCTTGCCCGGCCCGGCCTTGCCGCTCTTGACGTCCCAGAGCGCGAACTGCGGCGGCTGGCGCGCGTCGGTCTTGCGATTGTAGGCGCCCGGCCGTTCCACCATGGCGGCGAAATGGCTGTTGGTGAAGCCGAGAAAGGTGACACCACCGCCGCCGGCGACGGTGCCGTTCCCCTCGACGACTACGTCCTTGAGCAGGAGGGTGCCGCCATCGGGCTTGTAGGCCTGGATGCTGAAACGCCGGCCGCCCGAAGGCTCGTTCTTCTCCGAGACCGCGACGAACGCCTTGGGCGACATGGAAATCTCGCAGTCGTCGAAGCTCTGCGT
>JADGRD010000239.1 GCA_017881285.1 Pseudomonadota bacterium
TTCGGAATCCCTTCCTGTGATGCTCTGCTAATACCTATCCGGGCCTATCTGGGAAACCTCAAGGTGGTGAACCGAATTCCGTCGTCGTGACGACTTGGACGCAACTTCATCCTAGTACCCGACATCGTCCGACCCCGCCGCCCCGTCGAAGTGGTTGACGGGCCAACCGCTCCTCAGCGGGGTGTCTCGGCTACAATCGACTACACGCTGATCTGCAACAGCCAAAACTACTATCTGTTCCGTGCAGGCGACAACGGAAATACCTACCGGTCCGACCTGGCGATCGGCAGTTTCCCGGGCACCTTCAACGATCGCATGACTCTTGTGACCCACACTACGGCCAACCTGTTCGCGGCGGTGCAGGGCGCAGGAAGATGACCCATTCCAGGGCTCGCTTGCGACTGCTCTACAAAGGAGCAATATCGTAGCCTGGGTCATGTCGACGCATCGTTCCCACGTACCCCTGTCGCTGGTGGCTGGCGCAGACAGCCCGGAGGTCAGCGATGGCGATCTGGCGCGAGGTCTCGCGGCCGGTGCCGCCTGGGCGACCACGAAAACCTGGAATCGTTTCGCGCCGATGATTCTCATGTTGGCGGCGCGTACCCTCGGTTCGGAATCCGATGCGGAAGACATCGCCCAGGAGGTCTTCCATCGCGTGTTTCGCAAGGCGAAGACGCTGCGCGACCCCGATCGGCTGCGTAGCTTCCTCGTCTCGTTCGCCATCCGCATCCTGAAAACCGAGCTGCGCCACAAGAAGACGCGGGGCTGGCTGTCATTCCAGCAGCCGGAATCCTTCGTTGACCTGGCTTGCGGAACGCTGGACATCGAGTCGCGGGATCTTTTGCGGAAATTCTATGCGCTTTTGGATCGCCTTGCGCCGCGCGAACGCCTCGTCTTCGCGCTGCGGCACCTGGAGTGTATGACGGTGGAGGAAATTGCAGCGAACATGGAAATCTCGCCCTCGACGGTGAAGCGGTCACTGGGACACGCCGCGGAGAAGTTGTCGCGCTGGATTGAGGCCGATCCGGGCATGGACGGTCTGCTCGATGGGAAAGGGTGGAAATGATGACACCTGTTTCCGGCGAATCGAAGGTAACCCAAGCGCTCGCTCACTTGACCGATCTTGCACGGGGCAGCGTGCAGCCACCCACGCCCGTGCGACTGAGCCGGGGTTTGCACGCGCTTTCGGCGCGCATCGCGGTCGGAAGAGCACGATGGCGGGGGCTGGTTCGCTGGTCGTTGGTCGGAACGGTGACGGCAGCCTCAGTGGTGGGGGTACTGCACATCGTCTCGTTTTCTCGCGCGCGCTTGTCCGCGCCGCCCGCACCCGCATTGGCCTACCAAATCGAGGGCGGTAGGGTCGTCGACGGGGGGTATCTGCGCGAATCAGGTAACGGCGGCATCAAGCTCTTCTTCACCGAGGGAACGGAATTCATTCTCATGCCGGGAACGCACGGCCGCCTCCGTGCGATCGATAGCTCGGGCGCTCGCATCGCGATCGAGCATGGCACCGCTTCCTTTCAGGTCACGCCACGGAGCAACGGGAGATGGCTGGTCGACGTGGGGCCCTTCCTGGTCTCGGTCAAGGGAACCGTCTTCACGGTTTCTTGGGACGCGACCAGCGAGAGGTTCGAGCTTCGGCTGCGGCACGGTCAGGTGACGGTCACCGGACCGGTAGCCGGCGGGGATATCCAGCTGCGGGCTGGTCAGCGGCTGGTCGTCAATCTGCCCAAAGCTGAAATCCTGATCACCGAGCAGAAGCCAGAGGAGGCCTGGGCCGATTCCGCCGCTGGTCCCGTCCTGCCTACCGCGACGGCCCCCGAGGAGCGCCCGTCCACCGCGCCCGAATGGCCAGCCGCAAAAGTCTCGACGGGGGTTTCTCTTCCGCCGGTCGCCGCCAAGGTCGATGGCGAGCACCGATGGTCCGCGGCGCTGGCCGCCGGCAATTTGGACCTGATCCTCGCCGATGTCGACCGGGCCGGGGTGAAATCGACGCTGGAGAAAGCGTCCAGCGAGGATCTGTTTGCGCTCGCCGATGCGGCTCGCTATCGCCGGCGTATGGATCTGGCTCGTGCAGCCTTGCTGGCGGAACGTCGAAGATTCCCCGGGGCGGCCCGCTCGCTCGATGCCGCGTTCCTGCTTGGGCGTGTGGAGGAAGCGAGCGAGCGCGGGATGGCCAGGGCTGTCGAGTGGTATGACGAGTACCTGGCCCGCGCACCGGCCGGTACCTATGCCTCGGAGGCCCTCGGACGAAAGATGACCCTGACGAGCCAGCTCGAGGGGTCTGCCCGGGCGCAGCCGTTGGCCGAGGAGTATCTGCGGCGTTTCCCCAACGGCACCTATGCCGGATCGGCGCGGGCCTTGCGACGCGCCCCTTGAACGGCTTTGCCAGTGGCTCGGCTCGGTCTCACCATCCTGTCCTTGGCTTTGCTGCTTGGGGCAACGCCCTCACGGGCGGCAACCGTGGCGATCGTGCGGCCGGCCAATCCCCCGCCGGTCATGACCGAGACGCTCGTCCGGCTCCAGGGCGAATTGACGTCGGTGGGCTTCGCGACCGAGATCGTCGATGCCGCCATCGTCGAGGGAGTGAATGGCGGTGCATCCCGCTCCTGGCTCGAACGGGTGGCGGCTCTTCGCGGGGTCGACGCCGTGGTCGCCATCGTGGGAGACGTTTCGCCCGATTCGGTCGAAGTCTGGGTCATCGACAAGGTGACCGGAAAGTCGGTCGTCAGGCGGGTCCCCTTCGAGCCGCGGTCCGCGAGAGCCCCCGAGACGCTGGCCATTCGCGCTATCGAGCTTCTGCGTTCCAGCTTCCTCGAAATCGATCTGGCGGCGGGCGAGCGCCGTAGCCAATCCAGCGCAGCACTGCCACCCACTGTCGTCCACTTCGTGGAAATGGAACGACTAGCGAGGCGACCCGAGCGTTTCGGCATCGAGGTGGGGGGGGCCGCGGTCATGAGCCTCGACGGAGTCGGACCAGCGGTGCTGCCCATCGTGCGCGTCGACTGGGCGCTGCGCTCCTGGTTTGTCGTGCAGGCCGCGCTAGCCGGCCTGGGGACTCGCCCCACCGTCCAAACCGGGACGAGCAGCGCACAGGTAGCCCAAGAATACGGCGTGCTGGGTGCCTGCTACCGCTTCCCCGCCGGCCAGTGGCTGCGTCCCTTCGTCGCCCTCTCGGCCGGCGTGCTGCATACCTCGGTCGAGGGCCGCGCCGACTCGCCCAATCAGGGACGCTATGCGGATCAGTTGTCGTTCCTGCTCGACGGAGGCCTGGGGGCAACCCTGCGAATGCGCGATCGGTTCTACCTGGCGGTGGCGGCGCATGCCCAGATGGCCGAGCCGTATGTCGCCATTCGCTTCGTGGACGACGTCGTCGCGACTTCCGCGCGTCCCAACCTCCTCCTTACCCTTACGATCGGAGCCTGGCTATGAGGCGATCCCGGTGGCTGGTTCTCCTTGGCTCGCTCGGTCTGGTCTTGGGGATTGCCGGCTGCTCGCGCGCAACTCTGGATGCCGTCGCACCCATACCTGTCACGGACGGCAGCGGCGACGGCGGCAGCGGAACCGTGACCTGTCCGTCGCCTGCGCTGCAAGCTGGCAACACGAACGAGACAGTTCCGTTCGGCTCCACCAGCCGTAGCTACGTCTTGCACATTCCGGCGAAGTACGACGGCAGCAAGCCAGCCCCCCTGATCCTCGATTTTCACGCCCAGAACGGCTCGGGTTCGAGCGAGCTATTGAGCTCGCCCTATCCGGCGCAGACCGACCTGGAGGGCGTTGTCATGGCCTTCCCGACCGGCCTGAAGGGACCGGGGGGCGCCGCCTGGAACGTGGGGCCGTGTTGCGTGGCGAATGTCGACGACGTGGGCTTCGCCAAGGCCCTGGTCGACCAGGTGCGGACCACCGCATGCATCGACCCAAAGCGCGTCTACGCCGTAGGCTTTGCGACTGGTGGTGGCATGGCCTACTATCTGGCGTGCCATGCGGCCGACGTGTTCGCGGCGGTCGCGCCGGCCGCCTTCGACCTGCTTGAAGAGAACGTCGGCGACTGCAAGCCATCGCGCCCTGTCACGGTGATCTCGTTTCGGGGCACCGCGGATCCGCTCGTCCCTTATGCCGGCGGGGCTTCTTCCGTGGTGCTGGGCATGCCTGTCACCTTTCTCGGCGCGCAGGCAACCTTCCAAAAATGGGCGGAAATCGACCAGTGTACGGACTCGCCATCGGCGGCCGACAGCAACGGCTGTTCGACCTATTCCGCGTGCCAGGGCGGCGTTGAGGTGGTGCTTTGCACGAAGGAGGGCGGCGGACTGGAGGCTGGCAATGCCAGCGTCGCGTGGCCGGTGCTCAGGCGGCACACGCTTTGACCGCTGACGCTGAGCGCCATCGGCCACCACTTTCTTGGCCCGGTTTGTCCGTTGGCCGCGACTGCGGGTTGATGTGCTTCGATTTGCACGCAGGGAATTGTCTATGAGACTCGAGGCTCGGCATGAGGCAGCGAACGCCGGCATCGTATGGCCGATGCTGAAGTATTACACTATGCCCTAGCTCGATGGTTCCGGAAGAAGGAGGCGTCCATGAAGTCCAGTAGTCAATTGAACGCACTGCTCGCGGCGCTCGCGATTCTGGGCGGTGCTTGCTCGTCTAGCACCTCGGGCATTTCCAACGGAACCGGGGGCGGACCCGGTCCGGGATCGGGTGGCGCATCTGGCGTCGGCGGGACGACGGGCAGCGGAGGCTCCGTCGGCACCGGCGGAGCTACCGGTGGCACGTCAGGCACGGGTGGCCAGCCAAGCTCAGGCGGGGTGAGCGGCACCGGTGGTCGGGTTGTTGGCACAGGCGGCACGAGCGCCTCGGGCGGAACCACGGGGCCGGGCGGGCAGCCGGGTACGGGCGGACAGCCGGGTTCAGGTGGCAGATCGATCGGCTCGACCACGACAGGTGGACGCGTTGGGACGGGCGGGGGGCCGGGTACCGGAGGTGGGGGAGGCGGAGCAATCGACGGTGGCCCGGTTTCGACGGGGGGCGGCGGAGGCGCTGCCGCGGGCTGCGGCTCCTCGAATACAACGTCTCCATGTAGCAAGTCGGGGACCACGTGCAGCCTCAACGTCAGCGGCACGGCGCGTGCCTATTACGTGCAGCTCCCGACGAGCTACAGCTCGTCCAAGCAGTACCCCGTGGTCTTTCAGTTTCACCCCATGGGTGGCTCGGCCGAGCAAGCCCTGGGCGAGTATCGAATCAGCACCGGCTTGCCCGACGCGATCTACGTCACGCCCCAGGGGCTGGCGGCATCTGGCGGCTCGTCCGGCTGGGCCAATACCAACGGCCAGGACATCGCGTTCACGAAAGCCATGCTCGCCGATGTTCAGTCGAAGTACTGCGTGGACAACGCCCGCATCTTCTCGGTGGGGTTCAGCTACGGCGGCATGATGTCGTTCGCAGTCGGCTGCGAAATGGGAGACGTGTTCCGCGCGATTGCGCCGATGTCGGGCGCGCTCTACAGCGATTTCAACTGCAAGGGCACGGGCCACGCCATTGCCATGTGGGGATCGCACGGTCTCTCGGACACCGTCGTCCCGATCGCGGACGGGCGCGCGGCGCTCGCCAAGATTCTGCAACAGAATCACTGCGGGACCACTACCACCCCTATCGATCCAAGCCCCTGCGTGTCCTACCAGGGCTGCGACGCCGGCTATCCCGTGACATGGTGCGAGTGGGACGGTCCCCACAACGTCCCCAGCTTTGGCACCAGCGCCATCACGGCCTTCTTCAAGTCGTTCTGACATGGAAACCCTGAAAGGGTTTCCATGCCTTCCCGCGATGGTACGCAGGCCAGCAGGCCATCAGCAAAGCTGGCCGGTTCCCCACGCGACTAGACGTGCGCGGAGGAGACAGTCGATGAGAAAGCCAAGTTTGCCCACCCAACTCTTGCTATGCAGTATCTTGAGTCTAGGTGCTGTGGCCTGTGGCCAGTCGAGCAACTCCGTCCCCGGCACCGGCGGAACGACGAGTCCCGTGGTTGGCTCAGGTGGTACTGCCCCGGGGGGCGGCACCAGCGGCCGC
>JADGRD010000240.1 GCA_017881285.1 Pseudomonadota bacterium
CCGACGTGGGGTCGCGACTCGACGGCGATGTCGGCCGGCGCGCCGAAACGGACGAGGTCGGCAAGCACATGGTCAACCGCGGCGCGATCCTTGGTGCGCGTGTAGAGCTTGCCGTCCGAGAAGGTGCCGGCGCCGCCTTCGCCGAAGCAGTAGTTGGAATTCTCGTCGAGTTGTCCGCGTTGCAGGCTGGCGAGATCGTGACGCCGAGGCTGCACGAGTTTGCCGCGCTCGAGAATCATCGACGGCACGCCCGCCTCCGCGAGACGGAGCGCGGCCCACGCACCTGCCGGTCCGGAGCCCACGACGACTACACGCGGGCGCGGAACGGAAACCGGCCACGACTTCGGCGCGGGCGGGGCGAGCGGCGGTGGCGCGACTTCTCCGTCGAGAAACACCTCCACGTGCAGGCGATGACCGAGTGCACGCGCCTTGCGCGCGTCGAGCGACCGACGCAGAACACGAATGTCCCGCACCTCTCTCGATGGAATTCCGAGGCTGCGCGCGACCACGTGCTCGATCGGCTCGGCACTGGCCGTGAGAGGAACGAAGACGTCGACGATTCTGCTCATGCACGGGAACCTTCCGCCGATGACGATAGGGGAATCGATCCCCGCGCGCCACGGATGAGAAGTTTTTTGGTTGACGAAGGGCCAAAGCCAAAGTAAAGATCTTTCTTCGACCGAATGAAACTTCCCCTCCGGGCATCGCCGCTGGCGAACCGGTGTTGAGATACCGGCGATAACGCCGGCGCCAAACAGCTTCCAGGTATTTCAAGGATTCTGAGTGCTTCCAGCCTTCGGTCAGACGACGCTTGTCCACACCATCACTGCATTCGCAGGTCTGATGGCGTTTCCGCTCGCCATCCCCACGCAGGAGGTGAACCCGGGCGCCACCGAACCGACCAAGGCCGTGCCTGCGACTTCCGTCGAATCACCGAGTGCCACCTGTCTCGCCACCACGATCTGCGAGGTGAAAGATCGCGTGCGCTGGCGAACGTCCGCGTGGAAACCGGAGTTCTGCGAGCGCATTGCCTCCGCCGTGCTCGAAGCATCCAAGCGCCATGACGTGCCACCGTCGCTGATCCTCGCGGTGATGATCAACGAGAGCGACATGAACGAGAAGGCCTTCCGCACGACGGTGAAGCAAGGGACCGTGTACGCGAAGGACGGCGGACTGATGGGCATTCGTTGCATCGTCGACAAACACGGCCACTGCATCAATGGCAACGTGCGGGGACAGGCGTGGATCGACGTCATGGATCCGGTGAAGAACATCGACATCGGCGCGCGTGAGCTCGGGCACTGGGCCCACGGCGGCGGCGTCACCAACGTCACGGTTCGCACGCGCGACACCGACGGGATCATGCGCACCAAACAGCGGCAGGTCCCCTGCGCGCACCGAACCCACGCCTACTGGGCACACTACAACCATGGTCCGCGCTACATCGATCGCGGACCGGCCCGGCACTATCCCCATCGGGTCGCCGTGCTCTACTACGCGCTCGCGCGCGCGATGAACATCGACACCACCTCGCTCACCTCGATGCACCTGACGGTCACCGACCCGGGCAAGCGCCCACGCACGGCCGACCGCCCCGTGGAGGCGCGCTACCAGAAACTCTGCCAGGCCATCCGCGGCGTGGGCCCGGTCTGCAGCGAGCGCTCAACCGCCCAGCTAAAAACCGACTCGCCCGGTACGAATTAGGACCAGAGAGGGCACGGAGGAGAGTGAGGGCGCGGAGAAAGCGTCCCTCGCCCTGGCGATCGCCGTTGCGCGTTCCCGGCGCGGCGGCACCGGGCAGGCCCACTGGCTTCTGCGCACTTGCCAAGAGCGCTCACCATCAGACGAGCTGAACCCTGCGAGATCCGGCTTCGGACACGGCCTCGCTGCGCCTCGGCCAGCCACAACCTTAGATGTCCCTTAGCATCCGGCCGACAAGCCGGGCCGCTGGCAAGGAGGGCCGACTAGCGCCTGCACGCCCTGCCACCCCACCCCGCGGCTTCGCCGCGCGCGTCGCCGTACCGGAATGTACTGATGTACTTCAGGAACGGAAGCGCATCGCGTGGGCGAGGACGAGCTTGGCTCGTCGGAGCCCGTCGCGGGAGGCGCGGAGCCCTCCCAGGGCTCCGCATTCGATCGACACAGTCAGCGGCCCGGATCGTCGGCCGTCGTCGCCGCCGTGCTCTCGAAGGTCGTCTGGCTAGGTCTTGGGCGTCAGCGTGAGCTTCTGGGTCACCACGACCGACTCGCCGGCGAAGGGCGGGAACTTCCACCGCGCCACGGTGCTCCGGACGCAGTCGGTGAGATCGGCATCCACCTGCGGCGACAGGTTCATGCCCTGCACCAGCCCGGTCGGTTTGACCGTCAGTTCGAGCATGACACCCAGGCCTGACTGCATCTGCAGCGCCGAGCTCTTCTTGAGCGCGCGCTCGTAGCACTTCTGCAAGGCCTGGGCACCCTGCTTGACCACCCGGCTGGCCTCCTTGGGATCGAGAGCGCCCTTGCCCAGCACGACATCACCATTTTCCCGCCAGGCGCCGCTCTTGCTCTTGATCTCGGCGATGAGGTTGATGATGTCCGGGTCGGTCAACTGCACACGCGAGGGATTGGCCATCGCCTCGGCCAACTTGCGCTTGAGGTCGGCGTTCTGGGTCTTGAGCTCGTTGACCTCGCTCCCGCAAGCCACGACTTTGTCATTGGCTTCCTTGAGCCGGAAGGTCATTCCCTCGTCACCGCCCCCCTTGCAACCGGCGAGCGTGATGATCCCCAGGAAGGCTGCGGTCAGGATTGTCTTGCGGGCTGCCACGGCATCCTCTTTTCTAGTTCTGCACCAGGTCTGTTTGCGCCAGCGATGGTACGCCATCATGACCGCCACACCTCTCTCTTCTGTCATCGACAGACGGCAGGCATGGCTTGAGCCGTCCCCCGGCGCCGAGACCTACTTCTGCTTGGCTTCCTCGTCGCTGAACTCGACCTTGCCAGTGTACTTCGGGCCCTTGCCGCGCAGCCAGAATCTGGTCTGGGCGAGAACGCGCGACCCGGACTCGATGGTCATCAGGTATTGCTTGTTGGTGTCGAATTCCGGCTTCGCCACCGTAATGCTGGCCGAGAAGATGCGGCTGCCGCGCTCGCGCGTGTACTGCTCGTCACCAGCCACGAACTTCTGCGACCCACCGCCGATTTCCCAGAACTTGACGGTGATCTCGTTGTCATTGAGCGGCCGGGCGAAGAAAGCGATGTACTCGAACTTCCATACCGCCACTTCGTTGCCCTTTTCCTCCTTGGGCCAGACCTTGTCGATGGAGGCCCGATGCACGGCCTGCACGAACGCCCCCTCGGACGCGAAGCGGGTGGGCAGCCGGCTGTCCGTAATGATGATCCGGCCCTTGAAAACGTCTTCTGGTTTGGCTGCTTGGGCTCCCGACGAAAATAGGACCGTTCCCAGGGTGAGCGCCACGACACGATTGAACTTCAACATCGCACTCCTCGTGTATCCAGTTGGTAGCTAGTAAATGTAACCGCTTTTCGGGCAAGTAGCAGGGTTTTTTGACGGGAGGTGCTGCCCTGATAGCTTGATCTCTAATGTCGCGAGTTTCGCCTGCCGAACTGGCGTTGTTGGCTATGTCCGCCCCGGGCGACACTTCCCCTGCCTCCGCGGACCACCAGGCAGCCATGGCCGAGGCGGAGCGCATCGCCGCGGCCGCCGGCCGAGGCGTCAACACCGTCGACATCCTCATCGCAATGCTGCGTGTGGGGGGCGCCGCGGCCCGCCTGCTCGCCGAACGCGGCATCCACGGGGCCACCATCGAGGTGCTTGGGGCACGGGTCCGTCTGGACCATGGGCTGGACAAGACCGTCGTGGCCGAGGCCAGCCGGGAGATCGCCGTGGGGCTCGTGGCAGGGCAGACCACATCTCTCCACCTCTTGCTTGCCCTCCTGCGCTGTGGGGGCTCGGCCGCGGAAACTTTGCGCCTGGCCGGCATCGAGCCCGCCAAGCTCCGCGGCATCGTGATGCGCGCCCTGACCGGGCATGAAGCTCCTCTCGAACGCAAGGTTTCGCGCGCTCCGCTGGCCAGCCTCGGCCAGGGACAGGCCGACGACTTCGTTTCCCCCGCGGCGGACCCGCAGACCGCGGCCAGCATAGAGCCAGACCCGGTCCCCGCGAACGCGGTGCCGTCGAGGCTGGAACCCGGCATGGGGTGCGAGTGCCGTTTGGTGCCGCTGGATCCGCCGGGCGTTCCCGTCCTCCACCGCGAACGCGAGCTTGGCCGCTTGCTCGACCTTCTCTCTGCCAAGACCGCGCGCGTGATTGCTATTGTCGGAGAACCGGGCTCGGGCCGCTCGGCGCTGCTGTCGGCGCTGGCCGCCGCCTGCCTCGAACCTCCCCTGTGTCCCGCTGGCGATCTAGGCGCGCCCGCCTCGCCCGGCGCCTTGTTGCAAGGATTGCACCGCGCGGCCCAAACCGACGCGCCTATCGTGCTAGAGGGTGCCGCCTGGCTGGGGCCAGAGGGCGGCGACGGCGTGCTGCAATTGCTTTCGCTGGCCACCGCGGGACGGCGCTTCCTTCTCACCCTGACGCCCGCCGATGTGCGCCGCTTCGAGCTCGCCACGCCCGATCTCACCAGCGCCCTCGAAACGGTGCTGCTCACGCCACCCGAGCCGGCCACCCTCCTCGACATGGTCGAGGCCGGTCTCGACGCGCTCGCGGCCGGCGCTGGCCTGGGCTTTTCCGCCGACGTCGCCTCCGCCCTCCTGCGGCTCTCCCCCCGCTATCCCAGCGAACGCGCGCAACCGGGCCGGGCGTTGTCCATCGCCGAGGTCGCGCTGGCCCGCGCCCAGCGTCTCGCGCAAACCGAGATCTCGGCGCACGACGTGGCGGCCGTGGTCGGCGACGCCTCGGGCGTGCCCGCCAAGGAGCTTCTGCGCGACGACGACGAGCGTTTTCGCGCCATCGAGGAGCGCCTCGCCGAACGCGTGGTCGGCCACCCTGAGGCCCGAGGGCGCATCGCCTCCGTGCTGCGCCGGAGCTACGCCGGCTTTCGCGGTCATCGCCCCCTCGCCTCGCTTCTCCTGCTCGGGCCCACGGGCGTGGGCAAGACCGAAACCGCGCGCGCCATCGCCGAGGCGCTTTTCGACGGGCAGACAGCCCTCGTGCGTATCGATCTTTCGGAGTACAGCGAGCCCCACGCCATCGCGCGCCTCATCGGCTCGCCCCCCGGCTACGTCGCCCACGAAGAGGGTGGCCAGTTGACCGAGGCCATCCGCCGGCGGCCCGCCGCCGTGGTCCTGCTCGACGAGCTAGAAAAGGCCCATCGCGAGGTCTTGCTCGTCCTCCTCCAGGTCCTCGAGGATGGCCGTCTGACCGATGGCCGGGGACGCGTCGTGGATTTCTCCTCGGCGGCGGTGGTCATGACATCCAACCTGGGCAGCGAGTGCTACCGCCGAGCGCGCAACCCCGCCACCAGCACCATCGTGGCGCTGGCCCGCAGCCGCCTGCCGCCGGAACTGTGGAACCGTATCGACGAGGTGCTGTGCTACGGCCCCCTTTCCGAGAAGGATCTGGCCGCCATCGTCGGGCGCATCGCCCTGGACTCCAGCCAGCGCCTGCAGAGCGAGCGCGGCATCGCCTTCGAGATTGACGACAGCATCATCAACCGTGTGCTGCGCGTCGAGACCGACCGCAGCCTGGGCGCCCGCCCCTTGCGCCGGGCCTTCGAGCGTCTGGTCGAGGGGCCGCTGGCCGCCGAGATCGTGGCCGGCCGCATTCACCGCGGCGCCCGCTTGCGCCTCGCCTGCGACGGCACCGGCTCGCTAGTGCTCACCAGCCTGATCGCGTAGGCGCAGCCAGGCTAGCAATCTCCCCGGCAGGCGGGGAGGGAAAGGTGAAACTCGGGAGAGCGGCGCTCGGCTTCGGCGCGCGGACGGCTGCAACGGCTGAGGAAGGTGCCCAGCCCGCCGGACGTTGAAATGGAAACCCTGAGAGGGTTTCCAAACCTTCCCGCGCTCTGGCTCCGCCGGGCGAAGCCCGGCTGCGCCTACGCGTGCCTTCGG
>JADGRD010000241.1 GCA_017881285.1 Pseudomonadota bacterium
GCGCTCGGACTCCTGCGGCGAACTTCCGGACACTACCAGGGGAAACTCCTGGCCATCGATCGTGTACGGACGGCCATCCACGCCGCCAGACAACGTATCCCACCAGTTCCGGCGCGTGCTCTTACCCTCGGCTTCCCAGCGCTGCATCACGACATCGATCATATCGGCTACGTCGTTGTACCCGTTCTGACGCAACCAAATCCGCGCATCTTTGTTCTTCCGTTTGCGGTGGGGTTTCGCCAATGGCTCTTCTGCGTGTACTTGCCGTCTAGTCGCTGTCTGCGTCCTCATCCTCATCCTCCATATCACTCGACGCCTTGGTGTGTCCTCCATGCGGCGGGCGGACGAGAGCAAGCTCGTACAATCGCTGTCCAGTGGGGGCGGTCTCGACCATCCAAATCAGCTGCTCACCGCGAATTGACGGGACGAGCGCTTCGACGAACAGCTCGAAGAACACTTTACGTATCTGTTGTACCTCGGCGCCGATATCGGGGTCGCCCGCGCTCTTTTGCCCTTTGGGGCCGAATTCAGATCCGTGGACGACCTTGCTCGAGAGACACGGGATGATGAATCGAACGACGGCCGTCGTCTCGTCGATGAGGTAGGGCTCGTCGCGAGCAACGTGCTCGGCTGCTTGCTGGCGTGCGAGGATCGCTTTAGTGCGGAATCGGCCGCTGACGTGGCTGATGGAGAATCCACCGATACGGTTGTCGATAAAATCGATGACTCGCCCCACGTACTCGTCGTCGCTATCGCCCAGTTCTCGTGGGATCGTTTGCGCTAGCTCGGGGAGGCCCACCTCCCTAATTCGGCGGTCAAGAGTGTCCCGATAGCGCATCCGCGGGCAGATGCATGGCGATCAGGATCTTCCTGGCGATGGGTTCGCTGCCAACACCCTAGTGAAAACACCCACACCGCAGTCATCCCCCTGAACCCCACGCTCGATCTGGCACTGCCGCCGTCACCGAGCGACCTGTAGCGCCGGATGCCGCTGCGACGAGAATCCAATCAGATTGGCAAAAGTCCTGGCGCAGCAATCCGTCGGCAGTACCCGGCGCCTCCACAACCTAACCATCGGTGACCACTGACTATCCCGTCTTCACCGAGCGCGCCGATCCATGGATGTCAAACTGACCCGCCATGTTCGTGAATTAGTTCCTGCCTACCGCCCAGATCTTCCCGTCGTCGGATGAGGTTCCCTGCTCGGTCCAGTAGAGATTCGTGGCGTCGAGCGCGATGCCACTAGGATAGTTGAGACCAGACGCAATTACCTCCGGTGCATCAGCGCAGCTAGCCACGCTGCACTTGCAGACTTGACCCGCGCCAGCCGCGCTGGACCGAGCGGTCCAATACAGCGTGGTTCCATCAGTCGCAAGCGCCAAGAAGGTCGAGCTTGGATCGGCCGCGGTGGCTAGTGTCTGGGGCTGGTTGGCACATCCCGTCTTGGCGCACACCAGAATTCGCGATAGTGCATCCTGGATGCGGGTGCCGATGAAGTAGATGTTGTCGGCGCCAAGGACGAGCGGGCCCAGATTTGTGAGCCCAGAAGAGGAGGACAGGAGCACGGTCGGAGAGCCTCCGCAGCCCGCGAGCGGACACTTCAACACTTCGAAGGTCGTCGACCAGTACACGTAGCTTCCATCGAGCGCAATACCACTGCCTGTGCCGGCGTTAGCGGCTCCAAGACTTGTCGGGGTCGATCCACATCCTGCAAGCGGGCACGTGAAGACCGCTCTCGAAGAGGAGTCGACGACGTTGCTCGTCCAGTAGGTGCCGGCGGAATTCACCGCAATGGACCATGCGTCGACAGCCCCAAGGGTCGTCGGTGCGTTCCCGCACCCTCCGATGGAGCACTTCAACAGTCGGGCGGACAGGCCTGCGTCCATGCTGGACGTGTCACCCGCATCGCTCCAGTACACATTCGTGCCGTCTGTGGCGAGTCCCGAGATGGACGCGGCGCTGTAGAAGTGAGCGAGTCCGGAAGCGAGAACGTTCGGGCCGGAATGGCAGCCGCTGATTGAGTAGGTAACGACCTGCCCGTCGCCCCAGGGAGGATAGCCGACGGACTTGCCGACCGAATTGTTTCGTCCGAGATTGAGCCAGACTATGTTGGCTCCGTCTGCGGCAATGGCCCAAGGCGAAGCTTGTTGTGAGGCGAGAGCGACCGGCTGGCTCCCAAACGCTAGGGGCAGACAGCCTGCACCGTCGCCGCCGCCGAAAGTTGTTGCCAATCCGTCGCTGGCGTCTCTCTTGCCCGTACTAATCTTGAGGCCGGAACCGCACGCGAGCTCGGCCAGGCTAGCTGCGAGAAGGGCTGTCGCGCCCATCAATATCTTGGACATTGGACTTCTATCACCCATCTTGGACTTTGGTCCCATCCGCAGCAAGCCTCGTGCCGTCGTTGCGGCCATTGGGTAGTCTCAGACTTCCCGATCCTTGCGCATCTTGCGCCGGTTGCCTCATCAAAATCCTGAGGTCCCTCCTCCAAAGACTGTCATGCGGCATGGCAGTTAGCGGCCAGGTTTGTTCCTGGCCTTGCCATCGCCACTCGGCGCGGAGCCGGACTTCTGTATCGGCGCGGCGGGTAGCAGCGACTCCATTTCGGCCATGAGTGACACCATCTCGTCGATGGCCGCTCGGAAAGGGACTGGCGTGCTCAGGTCCACGCCCGCCTTCTCGAGCAGCCGGGGCGGGTAGTCCGAGCCGCCCGAGGCGAGCATGTCGAGATAGCGGTCTCGCGCTGCCGTGCCACCCCGGGCCTCGTCATCGAGGATGGCGCGGACGAAGGCGCTGGAGGCGATCTCGCTGGTGGCGTACTGGTACACGTAGAAGGCGTAATAGAAATGCGGGACGAAGATCCACTCGTCGGCGTATGCCTCAGATACCTGACACACGCCCGTGTCGTGGCCGTAGTAGCGCCGCACCAGCTCGAGGTAGGCCGCGCTCAGCGCCTCGCCGGTGAGCGCCTCGCCCTTCTCAACCCGCTCGTGAATCACCAGCTCGAAGTCGGCGAACATGGTCTGCCGGAACAGCGTCGTGCGCAGGCTCTCGATCCGCTGGCCGAGGAGCGCCAGCCGCTCCTGTGGTTTGCTCGCCTTGGCCAGGGCGTGCCGGAAAAGCAGGTTCTCGTTGAGGGTGGACGCCACCTCGGCCACGAAGGTCGCGTACTCGGCGGTCGGGAAGGGCTGCGCCTTCATCGCCAGCAGCGTGTGCAGCGAGTGGCCCGATTCATGGGCCAGGGTCGAGACGTCCTCCCACTGGCCGTTGAAGTTGAGTAGCTGGAAGGGGTGGATGCCGTAGACCCCGGTCGAGTACGCACCCGCGCGCTTGCCCGTGCTCGGCAGGAAGTCCGTCCACCCGGCCGCGAATCCCCGCGTGAGCTGTTCCTGGTACGCCGGACCGAGCGGGGCCACGGCGGCCAGGGTCATAGCGGTGGCCTCGTCGATGGTGTAGCGGCGATCGAGATGGGGGACCAGCGGGGCGTAGAGGTCTTCGTAGCCGAGCTCGGCCAGTCCGAGGGCGCGCTGGCGTAGGGCCAGATAGCGGTGGAGCACGGGCAGGTTCGCGTTCACATCGGCGATGAGCTGCCGGTAGATGGTGACCGCGAGGTTGTTGGGAAAGAGCGCGGCGCCCAGGCACGAGTCGAAGTGATGGACGTCCTTGTCGAAGACGTGCGTCTTGAGCTGCGCGTAGAGCATGGCGCCGGCGCTTCGCTCGAAACCCTTGAGCGCCCCGAAGAACGCGTGGAAGACGTTCACCCGATCGGCTCGTACCGGGGAGGTGCGCGTGCGCGCGTAGCCGGCGGGGTCGAGCCGGATATCCTCGCCGGTCGACAGCTTCACCGTCGGGTATGGGAGATCCGCGTCCTTGAGCACGCCGTAGATGCTCGCCGGCGCGGCCGCCATCTCGCCGGTCATGGCGACGATGCGCTCTTCCTCGGCGGGCAAGGTGTGCGGCTTCCAGCGCAACACGTCTTCGAGATAGAACGCCCAGTCGCGCAGGCGCCGCTCCTTGGCCAGGGCAGCGCGGATCTTGGCGGGCGGCAGCGCGAGCAGCTCGGGCCGTACCCAAGCCGTCGCGGTGTCGAGCGCAACCGCCAACGTCCTCGACTCGGCGCGCATGGCTCGCGGCTTCGGCTGGCGCGTGTCCTCGTCGTTGCGGGCGTGGGCGTACACCGCCACCCGGTCCAGCTCCTGCCTCAATGATCCCATCTCGGAGAGCGTGTCGGCAATGGCCCGGGAGCTTCGTCCGAGGGATCCCTTGTGGCCCGGGAAGCTCGCCACCCTCTTTGACAGGGCGGCCTTGGCTTGCGCCCACGCCTCGTCCGAGTCGAAGAGGTCGGCCAGCTTCCACTTGTAGCGGTCCGGGATGCCTGCCCGATCCGAGGGCGTGGCGGCTTGCTGGGCGGCGGCGAAGTGGGCCGCGCCGGCGAAATAGACGGCAGTCAGCGATGTGATGAGTGACGACAAGGCAGCTCCCCGTGGTTGATGGAATGTGCGCCAGAGCATAGGGCCGCGGTGGCCGCTTGTCCCATCTTGATGGCGTGGCACCCACGGGCGCGGCCAGCATCCAATACATCAACCGGGAGAATCAGCCATGTCCTTCTTCGATCTCAACGCAACAACCCTCGACGGGCGCGTCGAGCCGTTGTCTATCTACAGCGGCAAGGTCGTGCTTGCGGTAAACACGGCCTCTGAATGTGGATTCACGCCCCAGTACGCCGGTCTGGAAAAGCTATGGCAGGACTACCGCGATCGAGGCTTGGTGGTGCTGGGCTTTCCTTCGAACGACTTCGGCGGGCAAGAACCGGGCAGCGCGCAAGACATTCGAAGTTTCTGCGACCTCGAGTTCCACGTCACCTTCCCCATGTTCGCCAAGGTACGAACCCGTGGCGAAGGCCAGTCGCCCGTGTTCGGCTTTCTCACCGCCAAGCACCCCAAGCCGCGCTGGAATTTCTACAAGTACCTCGTCGGCCGTGACGGCGAGGTTCTGGACTACTTCGTTTCGCTGACCAAGCCCGACAGTAGGCGGCTGCGCAAGGCTGTCGAGGCGGCGCTGGAAATGAACAGCGCTGGCGCGCAACCCACCGAGGCTATTCAGCTGGGATAGGCCTGCAGCCTGGCCCGGCGGTTTACGTCGATCAGTATCCAATAGATGACTCCGCTGATGAGGGCAGCGAAGAAGCACCAAACGGAAGTGAGATGCTGAAAGAATATGATCGCCGCCACCAGGCAGGACAGGAACATCAACGCTCCTAACAGGTTCATCATCTTGATACTCGACACGAAGAACGGTGCGATGGTAGCCGACAAGTAGACCACGAAAGCCGCATTGGCCAGTGGGCGTGGAATGTTGTTGTAGTACTTGATGTGGAAACCCACAATTCGCGGGTCCACGTTGTAGAAGAGCAAACAATAGGCGGAACATATCGCCGACAAGAAGCCCGGCGCCAACAGCATCCATAAAGCTCGCTTCCTGCGAGGATTCTCTTCCATCAGCAGCACCGAGAGGGGAACCATCACCGGCCAAAGTACCTGTGCCAACACCAGGAATACGTAGGAACTGATGTCTTTCGCCAGAACGAATTCCGGGCGCGGGATAGCAAGCCAAAGGACACCTTCGGCAAATTGCTGGACGCCGAAGCACAGGGGAATACTGGCAAACACCACCTGGGAAGGCTTCTCTACCTTCAGGATTGTGGCAACACCCATGGAAGAGATGACGGCACCTGCCGCAAGACTTGCCCCCGCTGAAAAGCACATGGAAGTTCCTTTCTGCTGACAGGCGCCTCAGGGTGCAAATGGGTTGGCGAAATCAAGGTCGCCTCTCCGAGCGGTCCGGCTTCGGCGCCTAGGTCATTCGAAGCAGGCTTTCTGCGTCAGAGAACCCTTCCCGCCCCGGCAGGATCTCCCGGTGATACGCCAGACGGGGCACCGCGATGCTGAGGCGGGAGCCGGGGACGGGTCGGCAAGGGCATGTCTCGACCATAGGTCGCAGTCTACCCCATCGCGCCCGGCCGTGGTCGCCCGATCAGTTCACCCAGT
>JADGRD010000242.1 GCA_017881285.1 Pseudomonadota bacterium
GCCGGCCGCTTCCGGATCGACGTAGGGGTTCTCGACCAGCCCCAGCCCCTCCAGGATGAGAAACACCAGAAGGCCGATGCCCGATAGGGTGGTGAGGCCAAAACCGACTGCCGTGAGCGGGTTTTTGGCATAGGCAGCCAGGCGGGCGAGCGCGGGGGAAAGCGACTTGGGTAGAATCGTCATGACGGTATACCAGCAATACGGAGTCGGATTGTCCTAATTTAGCGCGTGGCCTGGCGCACGCAAGGTGCAATCGCCGCGCATGCTAGGCAAGCGCCGCCAGCGCCGTTGCGGGTGCCTAATCGTTTCGAATGGGGTTTCTTCGTTCGAGAACCTCTACCCCACATCGCGTCACCGCGCCTCGGTGCGCGGCATCCCACCCATGCGGGCCGAGAAAGCCCACGGCGAGTGCCGCACCAAGCGGGTCATCCTCGAGATCTACGACGCCATGGCCGAAGCCGCCCGCACCGGCGCACGACCGATGGGGTCAGATTCTCACCCAAACTATTGGGCACGACGACAACCGAGTCACCGCCGAAGACCGCCAAGGACGAGTTACTCGTGCCGAGATCGATGCCAATGAACATGGAGCCTACCTTCTCAAAGAGAGGACTTCCAAGCCCGGCCCGAGCGGGACACGGGCGGCGCATGACCTATAGACAACCGGAGCCCGGCGCGGGTTCCCGGCAAAGGGACGATCCATTGCTTTCCCAGCAGTGGATGCAACTCGGTAGATTCGGCCTGGTCCTGTTCAGCGGCCGGCTTCGCCAAGCCCGTGCGGCTCGGCGAAGGCGGTCGCGACGAAGACCACGGCCACGGCATCCACATGCACGAGGCGCCAGCGCGCATCCCGCGCCAGGTTGTTCGCCGCGCGGCCAAGGACGCCGCGCTCGATGAGCAGCGCCGGGATCTCCGCCGGCCGCGCATAGTCGATGCCCAGCGGGGTCTCCCAGCCGGCCTCGTCGCGCCACAGCTTGCGGATGCCGGCCAGGTAGCGTTCGAAGGTCTCTTGCGTGTTGACCTCGAGTCGCGGATCCATGAACTGCTTGTGCGCCGGCGCCGTATGCGCGATGCACACCGCGGCTTGGCCGAGGTTGAAGGCGGCGATGCGTTCGGGCAGATCCGGCCGGGCGAGGAAGGCGCAGGCGTCGTGGGCGTACCATTGCTTGCGCTCGCCGAGCCCGACGGTGCGGCCCTCGCCGGCCCAGCCGTAGAGCACGCCCGAGACGGTGGCGAGCCCGAGCGCGCCGAGGGCCGCGAGCAGCGCGAGATTGGCATTGCGCCGGGCCTTGGCGGCGGGGGCTCGACGCAAGCGGCGCGAGTCCGTCGCCGCGGTCGGGGCGGCGGCGCGGGCCGCCACGTCGTCGAAGTTCCAGGCGATCACGAAAGCCGCCACGACCGCGAAGAGGGCGCTGTTGCGCGTGGCCTGCCAGCCCAGGTAGGCCGCGGCGAAGAAGATGAGGAAGCGGAAGGGGTGCACGTGGCCGCGCCGCCCGGCCAGCACGAAGCTGGTCACGCCGAGCGCGAGCACGGCGAAGTAGGCGAGGAGGTAGGGATTCGACAGGCCCGCGAGGGTGACGAAATCTCCGACGGTCTTCAGCTCGCCGATGTTGGCGCGGTAGATCCCCGTGCTGCCGAGCTTGTGGAACTGTTCGAGGGGCAGGCCGACCGCGCCCAGCCCGTAAGGACTCACCCCGCAGGCGAGTACGGTCGCGGCGCTGGCCAGCGCGAAAGGCTTGCCGGGGGGGCGGGGGCCGGTCGTCCAATTCGGCCACAGGCGTTCATATGCCAGCTCCACCCAGTACGCCGCCAGGACGAGCGGGCCGAGGACGAAGAAACCGTGGCAATTGACCCAGAGAACCTGCATCGCCGGCAACAGCCACAGGCAGCGCGGCCGCGCCGCCGCGCGCGCCAGCACGGTGAGGAAGCCGGCGAGGAAGAGCAGCGAGGCCAGCTCTGGCCGCTCGCACAGGCGGCCGGAAAGCATCACTACTGTCGGCAGCCACGCCACGACGACGGGCCAAGCCCGGGCGCCCTTCGCGCGCGCGGCCAGGGTCAGCCCGACGATGGCGACGCCGGAGGAGGCCTTGAGCAAGACCAGCGCGCTGGCGCCGCCCGCCCGGTAGAGCAGGGCCATAACGATCTGAAACAGCCAGTAGAGATCGATCCACGGCCGGTCGGCGTTGGTGTAGGTGAACCAATCGACGCGCGGAACCGCGCCGCGTTCCAGGATGAGCTGCCCGGAACGGACGTGCCACCAGACGTCGAAATCGGCCATGGGAAAGCACCCGAGCAGGAACGTCAGGGCGAGCAGGGCACCGAGCACCAGGCGCTGTCCGGGCTCGCCCCGCGTGCCGGCGGCGCTATCGGTCACGTCTGCCTCCCCCGGCCGGCAAGCCGGATACGCAGCAGGACCCACAGCGCGCGCAGGCCGTCGCGGGGACGAACCTTCTTGCCCTCCTGGAAGGTGCGCGGCTGGTAGTGAACGGGGATCTCGTGGATCCGGTGGCCGGCCTGGAGCAGGCGAGCGGTGAGCTCGGGATCGAAGTCGAAGCCATCGGCGGCGAGCGTGATGCCGTCGAGCGCGCTCCGGCGGAACGACTTCATGCCCGTGGGCTCGTCGGTGATGTGGCTGCCGAAGAGCAGGTTGGTGCAGGCGCTGAGGGTGCGGCCGCCCAGGTAGTAGTGGAAGTAGATGCAGCGGGCCTCGTGCCCGAGCAGGCGCGAGCCGAACACTACCGACACCGCCGGATCGGCGTAGGGCGAAAGCAGGGCAACGTAGTCGGCCGGATCCCATTCCAGGTCGGCGTCCTGGATGAGGATGATGTCGCCCGTTGCCGCCGCGAGGCCGCGGCGCATGGCCGCGCCCTTGCCCTGGTTGTGCGGCAGCGTGACGAGACGGGCCTGGCCCGCCATGCGAGTGACGAAATCGGAGGCGGCCTGGGCGGATCGGTCGGTCGAGCCGTCGTCGACGAGAATGAATTCGCGTTCCATGCCCACGGGCAGCGCGGCCGCGGCCACGCGGTCGAGCAGGCGCGCCAGGGTACGCTCTTCATTGAAGAAGGGCGTGAGGATGGAAACCAGCATGGGGGATCAACCCTTGCGCAGCATCCACAACCACTCGGGGGCGAACGGGTCGCGGAAGAGGATGGCGACCGTGGTCACCAGGAAGGCGAGGCGCACGGCGCGCACCATCGGGCGGCTGGCGGGCGCGGCGATCCACGCGGTCGAGATGAGGATGTGCCAGTAGTAGAACTCGCGCAGGGTGAAGGCAATGAACCCCAGCCAGGCGAGCGAGAGCAGGTCCAGCCAGGAGCGCGAGGCGATGAAGGCCAGGGCGCAGACCGCGAGGACGACCTCGAGATTCCAGCCCTGGGCCTTCTCGTGGGGGGAGGACGCCGACCGTAGCGGGTTGTTGACATAGACGTGGCGCAGAGATTCCCAGTCGAGCCAGAAGGCGAGAAGGGAAGCCGCGGCGCACAAGAGCGCCACCCCGATGGCAACGTAGTGCCGGGGGCGTAGGCCGCGCCAGAACCGGTTGCGCAGCATGAGCCCGAAAGCCCACACCGCCCAGGGTGCCAGGAAGAACGCGCGAAAATGTAGCAGCGCGCCCACGCAGTAGGCGACCCCCGCGGCGAGTCCACGCCGCCTGTCGAGGTAGCGGGCGCACACCACCAGAGGGACGATGGCCGCGGCATCGTAGAATCCCTCCATCGTCCAGTACATGACGTGCGAGTAGACGAGGAAACCCGCCAGCCAGTCGATGCCGCTGCGCTTGCCCTCGAAGTAGTTGAGGAAGAAGAAGAAGAGGGCGGCGTGGGCCAGCACGATGAACCAGCCGATCAACATCCGGCACGCCCCGGTAAGCGACAGGCTGGTGTAGTGGTAGAGTGCGGCGATCGGCGCGACGAGCAGCATGTCGCCCGGCGGATACATCCGGGTCTTCTGCGACCAGCCGATGGCCAGGGGCTTGTCCTTGGGCCAGCCCGGCACGTAGAACACGCCGCCCGTCATGCTGCCGCCGGCTCGGACGTCCGACGGGGCGGCATCCAGCTCCTCGGAGGTGAGCGGCCGGAACTTGTTGGCGATGGGGACGCGCCAGATGTCGAGCCTCATGCGCGGGAACAGCCGGGCCGCGTTCATGTGCGAGAAGTGGTCGGTGAACCTGCCCTTCGACAGATCGCCCCAGGGATGCTCGTACTTGCGAAACCCGTTCCACAGCGACCAGCCGACGAGCGACAGCAGCGTGAGCAGCAGGGCCTTGCGCCGCGCGGACGTCAGCCGCCGCAGCCGGCGCGGCAGCATGGCCGCGAGGTCATCGCGGAAGCGGGTCAGTTTCGAACGCAGCACGAGGACAAACACTAGCCGAAGTCGGCGGGGGAGTCGACGGGTTGCCGCCTGATCTCGTAGGCGGGATCACAGAGCCGCGGATCCTTGCTGGCACCTCGAACCGAAGCAGGCGGATGCAAAAAGGGCCACGGGGAGGCGATCCTCGCGGCCCTCGCTGCCTGGCAAGCGCCAGCTATTGGATCACGCAGGTGAAGGTGTCTTTGAGACCCTTGGCGTCACTGCCGTTCCAGATTTCGAAACCAGCGAACACGTCGGTCAGATACCAGCTGCTGGAGAAGGCCTGAGTGATGCCGCTGCCAGCGGCCATGTCAGCGGCACCGTTCGTCACCGCGTCGTCGAAGAACAACTTCAGATCGGAGGAGAAGTTATTGTTGGTGCTGTTGGCAACGTACGAGATGACCGGACGTCCAGCGCCATCGGTGCCCGTGGCCGCAGCAGCGCGGTTGCCACGCCAGACGGTATACGCTTTGCCATCAATGGTCGCGGAGCGAGTGTTGCCGCTACTGCCGATGGGTTGGGAGCTCCCAGGCTTGAAGGTCCAGATCATGAGCAAACCAGAAATGCCGTCGTTGTAGCTCCCCGCGGTCGGCGACGACTTAGCGAACCAGATGTCGTAGGCTGCATTGTAGTTGCCGCTATTGCCGCCGGACCACTGGAATGTGGATTTGGCGCTCTTGATGGCGCTGATCTGCTTGGGCAAGCCGCTGTTAGTCCACGTGTTGAACTCCCCGCCAGTACCAATCTGGCCGTTCGCTCCGATATAGATCGACGGGAACGAGACCACGTTGGCGCCACCACCGCTGCCGCTGCTGACATTGATCGTGAAGGAGTTGCCGACGTAGTCGAGTGCCTGATAGGTGCTGGACTCCTGGCCCCAGTTATTGTTGTTGATGATGTACGTCTTGCAGTCCGTTCCAGAAACCGCTGCACGCTGGGTCGACGCATCGGTCGCCTTGGTGGCGTCGGATAGAAGCGAGGTGGTGCCAACCGTGCCAGACTTGGTGCCGCACGCGGCTGCCTTGCCAGGGGCGTCCGCCACGCTAGTTCCCGGGGCGAACCCAACCACGGTAATGTCGAATGGTGAAGTCGCGGTGGTCGTGCCAGGAACGAGGAAGGCCACCCCACTAATGGCCTCCTTGTTGTACTTGGTGCCGGTGGTGTTCCAGCAGGTCGTGCTGAAGTCGGTGAACGGCACAAAGCTCGGGCCGTTTGGATCTTTGATGGTTGCGCACCAGCGATTGGCCGGGTCGGTGGCACCCTTGACTCCTTGAATCTGGATACGGAAGGTCAGGGGCAGCTTGGCCGCGGTCCAGTTCACTGCAATGCCGGTCGCGCTAGAGGGCATGGTTACCGCAGGCGGTCCATCTGCCGCGGGATTGCGTTTCGCGTTGCTGCACTGCGTTGCGTCGCCCTTCGGGGTGTCGTTGAGGTCGAACCCGAGAAGAGCTACGGAGTTGTAGTCGTTGAACACGCTACCAGTGACTTGGTAGGGGCCGCCTTCCGTCGTAGCGGCCGTAAAATCCGAGGGCGTGACCGACGTCGTGCTGCCCGGGACGGCGGTGATGCCGGCAGCACAGTTAGATTTGCAGTCGACACCCGTCCACACGCAGCCGTGCCAATCGACGCTGGTGACGCCCCAGTCCTTGGTCGTGTACCAGCCGGGCGGGTTTGATCCCGAGACACCGC
>JADGRD010000243.1 GCA_017881285.1 Pseudomonadota bacterium
TACGCGCGGGCCGCTAGTGCCGCTTGCCAGAAGGTGCGCAAGGGTTGACGCGGTCCGTGTCGCGAGAAGCAGGATCTAGGCAAGTAGCTGGGCGGCACTAGCTTCGATCTACGGAGGGGAGTTCCCCTCCCCCCGGCGAGCAAAGCTCGCTGGGTCCCCCCTTCCCCTGCTCGGCCGCAGAAGCGCGTGGGTAGCCGGGGGCTTCGCCCCCGGCGAACCGTCGCGGGAGGGCTTGGGAACCCTCTCAGGGTTCCCATTGTGAAAGCCTCGCGGCTCGCGCTTTGCGCTCGCGTGCTGCCCGAGGTGGATTCTGTCTCCCTACGAGGAATTCTCGCGGGCAGCACTAGCTACTGCCGCGCGTCCTTGGCCGGCGACTCGTTTCCCCCCACGTGCGTCTCCGGCGGCCGGATGTGCGAGGAGCGGAAGACCAGATAGCGGCTGGCGATGAAGTTGAAGACCGTGGCCGCGGCGATACCGACGAGCGCGGCGAGTTGGGGCCGGAAGCCGAAAGTCTTGCCCATGAGCAGGAGCGTGACGGCGTAGTTGATGAGCGCCCCCAACGAGCAGGCGGACATGAAGCCAATGAACTGCCGCAGCCAGCTCTGCTTGCGTGACTCGCCGAAGCTGAAGCGGCGATTGAGCACGAAGTTGAAACACATGGAGAGCACGATGGCCAACGCCACCGCCGGGCGCGCCGCCAGCCCCATGTGCAAGAACAGGGTGAGCAGCAGGAGGTTCACCACGGTGCCGAGCCCGCCGACGGTGAGGAACTGCACGAGCTGCGACCAGCCGCCGAACTTGAAGGTGTAGAGCCGCCGCAGATGCTTGATGTACAGGAGTTGCTGCCGCATGGTCAGCTTGCTCTTGCCGAGCTGCCGATCCTCGAAATGAATCGGCACCTCGACCACGCGCTCGCAGCCGCACTTGACGATGCATTCGAGCCCGATCTTGTAGCCGACGGGATTGAACTCTCGGCCCGCGGCGAAGGTCGAACGCCGGAACGCGAAGAAGCCGGCCATGGGGTCGCGCGCGCTGGTCAGCGGGCGCGCCAGCAGGGTGGCGACCCGGCTGTTGAGCCAGCGCACGAAGCCCCAGTCGTCAGAGGTCGAACCGCCCTCCACGTAGCGCGAACCGATGACCAAGTCCGCCCCCTCCTCCAGCTTGCGCAGCATGTGGGGAATTGCCTCGGGAGGGTGGCTGAGGTCGGCGTCCATGCACACGAGGACGTCGCCCTGCGCGCGCTTCATGCCGTCGAGCACCGAGGGACTGAGGCCGCGATCGGAGGTGCGCACGACCATCTGGACCCACTTCTCGGGACGCGCGGCCACCAGCTCGGCGGAGCCGTCGCGGCTGTCGTCGTCCATGATGATCACGTCGAGATCGAGCCCGTGTTCCTGGCGGACCTTGGCCAGCCGGCCGATGAGATGCGGCAGGTTCTCGACCTCTTTGTAGGTCGGGACCACGACGGTGACCCGGGAAAAGCGGGTGGCCTCCCGCGGGCTGGTGGTTTGTGCGTCGTCCAAGTGGATCTCCAAGGGATTGCGGTCCCCTCTCCCCGCTTCGAGGAGGCGGGGGTGAGGGGCTCACGACAAACTACCAGAGTTTGCGCAGGGTCGTCCCGGGATAGTAGTGGCGCAAGATCTCGTGGTAGCTCTTGCCCGCCTCGGCCATGCCGATTGCGCCGGTCTGGCACAGGCCCACCCCGTGACCGAACCCGGCGCCGTGGAAGACCGCACCGCCCCCCTGCATTTCCACCACGAAGAGCGAGCTGCGCAGGCTGCCAAAGGCTTGGCGGATGCGCAGTTCACCGCGAATGACCTCCGAACCCGTGGCGCCCGTCACACGCACGGCGCGGGCCCGCCCGGACACCCCCCGCTCCTGGACCTCGATGGACTGGAGCGCGCCCAAACGATACTTGCCGAGGAGCTTCTCCAGCTCCTCCTTGCTGCGCGTGACAGTCCAACGATAGCGGTCACCAGCGCCCAACTTGGCGCGACCGCAGTACGCCGCCGGCGGATTGGCGATGAACGCGGCGACGTTCTTGGCCGTCACGCCACCCGCGTAGGGGTCACCCGCCTGCTTCTCGGCGTCGCGGTGCCCGCGTAGCGAGGCGAGCGCCGGCATCTCGGGCCAGACGTTTTCGTTGTTCTCGGTGTGGCCGCCGCAGTTCGCCGAGTACGTCGCATCGGCCAGGCCACCCGCGGCCTCGAACAATACCTCCCCGCGCGTGGACTCGACCGCGGCCGTGGTGCGCGCGGTTTCGTGGCCCGCGCCGGAATAGACCTGGCAATGGGTCTGCGAGCACAGGCGGAAGGGATCGCCGATGTGGCGCGTGCCAATCTTCGAGAGCAGCTCACCACGCGCCGCCACCGCCTGGGCCTTGAGCGCCTCCTCGGGCGCGCTCGGGAAGATCTCGGCCGGGATGAGGCCGGCCAGGAGTCTGTTCTCCGGGACCGCGTTGACCACCGCCAGGGTGCCCCGCCGGTCGATGGTGACGTAGACGCGGCCGGCATAGGAGCCGGCGACCTTGAGCTTCTCGCCGCCGCGCTCGCCCATCGCCTCCACCCGCAGAGGGGCGGCGCCCCCTGGCACGAACCACAGCACCCCCTCGTTCTTGACCTTGATGCCGGTTTTGCCGCCCGTGGCCTCAAGTTGGCCGTGCGGCCGGTCGACGAGCTCGGTGAACACGCCCGGCTGACGCAGTGGCGACTTCGCGGCCAGGCGATCGGTGGCGTGTTCGGCCTCTTCTACCGAGGCGCAGGGCCCGACGCCCACGATGGCTTCGCGCCGATCCAGCACCTCGCCGCCCACTCCGAACAGCGTGCCCTGCTCGAAGCGCCGCGCATTCTCGCCCTTGCCCTTCCACAGCGCCACCTGCGCATCCGCCTCCTGGCTCTTCGCCACGGGACTGCGCCAGACCACGGTCCAGTAGCGCAGGCGGGCCCCGCTGGTCGCCGAGGCGCGGATCTGCCAGGTGTCGTCCGCGCGGATTTCGGCGCCGCCGTCGCCCTCGGGCAAGAGGCGAATGCCCTCGGCGCCCGCGCTGATGGTCACGCCGTGCAAACCCTCGGCGATGGCCACGGGCACCACCGGCAGCCCGTCCTTGGTGAAACGAAACTCGGCCGAGTAGATCGCCCGCAGCTTGTCCGCGCCCGAGAACTCATCGGCGGCATACGCGGGCGCCGCCGCCGCGGCGGCCACGACGAAGAAAGCCAAACCCCAGCGCGTCATCGCAGATCCGTGTTGGCAAGATAACGCAAGTTGAGGGCATTGACGGTGAAATGGGCCACCACCGGTCCCCCCAGATCGCCGGTCCACAGAAAGAGCTGGCCGAACACCATGCCCGCCACGAAGGAGGACAGCGTCCACGGCAGGTAACTCGGCTTGGGGCCCACGTGCAGCAGGGCGAAGATGCCGCTCGATGCCCACAGCCCGGCCGCAGGCAAGAGCGCCCCGCGAAAGAAGATCTCCTCTCCCACCGCGGACGCCGCGGCCAGCACGACGATCTCGGGTAGGAGCAAGGGACCAAGCAGGGCGCGCAGATCGCGGTGCAAGGCCCGCCCCCACTCGAAGCGGTGCGTGGCGTAGCGCGAGGCGAAGACGAAGCCCAGCCCTAGGAACACGCCCGCCACGATACCGGCCAGGGTTTGCGGGTTCTCCTTGCCGGCGAGGCGCCACAGGCTTGCGTCCCCGCGTATCGTGGACCAGGCCACGCCCGCGGAGGCCAGGGCCAGGTAGAGGACCAGGACGAGGGCTGGCCGCGACCAACTTCGGCTGGCGTCTGGCATCGCTGCCACAATATCAGCAAAGCGCAACCCACAATGCAAAGAGACACAGGCCACATGCGCGTCGCGTCTGGCACACGGTGGGATTAGTGTATGTATATGTTATGACTTGCATTTATGGCTGTCATGTGGTCGCCATCGAATTCCGGCAAGGGGTCTCGGGTTTGTTGCGAACAGCGCGCCGCGCTCATGGTAGACGTGAGATCGTCATGGCGCTGGCAGCGGTCCGGACAAGACGAAGCCCGCTCAAGCCCGTCGCCGATGATTCGGTGGCGCGCGAAGTTGGCCTTCAGAAGTTGTTGCAAAGCCGCATCTGCGACTTGACCCTGAAGGTCGAGGACACACTCTTCGATTGTCTGGCGCAGGTGACCGGCGAGCTGCGCGCCCGGGGAGTCACCTTCATCCCCGGCTACTACCTCGGCGAGGACGACTTCTGGACCGCCGACCGCGCGACCAGCGTGAACGTGCCCTGGTATCTCGCCAATACCCTGCTCTGGCAGCTGGTCAACGATCATCTGTTCGAGTACTCGCGCGACGAGGTCTTGATGTACCTGCGCCACGAAACCGGCCACGCGCTCAACTACGCCTTCGAGCTGTGGAAGCGGAAGGACTGGACGCAGACCTTCGGCGAGTTCCGGCGTGCCTACCGCGATGTCTACGGCTCCAACCCGTGGAGCCGCGACTACGTTCGCTACCTCCACCGCGCCGGCATGTATCACTACGCGCAGAAACACCCGGACGAGGACTTCGCCGAAACCTTCGCCGTGTGGCTCGACCCCGCGTCGCGCTGGCGCCGCCGCTACAAGGACTGGCAAGTGGCACTGGCCAAGCTGGAATACGTCGACCGCGTCGTCGACCTCGAGGGCGTATGCCAGGGAGCCCCGCCCAACCAGCGCGGCGGCAAGCGGGTGGGCTTCGAGACCATCAAGGAAACCGTCGCCGACTACCTCGGCATCGCGCACACAGTCGATCCGGATCTGGTGGAATACCGCCGCGACCTCCTCGAGATCTTCCCGCGCCGTCCCGAGGGCGCACGCAGCCGGCAGAGCGCGCTCTCCGCGGCGCGCTTCATCCAGCAGCACCAGCGCGTGCTCATCGACAAGATCGGTGGCTGGATCGGCGATTCCGACCGCCGGGTCATCAGCAAGTTCCTGCGCCAGTTGCAGGCGCTCTGCACCTACGAGCACCTGGTCGTGCCCGAATCCCAGCGCAACGACAAGCTGGTCGACCTGACCATCGTGGCCACCTGGCACGTGCTCGACGGCATTCACCGCCTGAGCGGTGAGTGAACCCTCCCCGCCGAGAGCGAACGAATGTCGTCGTCGTGGCCGGACGAGCGACCGCGACTTCAGACCGGCAGGCCGGTCTGGATGATCTTGCGCAGGATGTCCGCGCCCACGCGCGGCGCCTTCTTCTCCTCCTCGAAGACAATCTGGGCCAAGGTTTGCGCGGTCAGATCCGCGCTGGTGACGTAGTCGGTGACCTGGATGTCGTCGCCCTTGCGGACGAAGCCGGCGACGTCGGCCAGGGTCACATAGTGGCGTTCGGTGGTGTCGTAGAGTTTGCGGTTGGAATAGCGTTTGATGGTTCGCATGGCATGGAAAGAATGACACGGATGGGTGCCATGACAAGTCGTTCCTCGCGCGCGACGCGCGGCCGGGCCGAAACGGCGAAAGCCTAAACCCAATCGCCGCCGGAATCATCCTAGAGAAGACACGCCTGGTTTCGACCTCGCGATCCGAACCCCTCATCCTATGGAGGACTTACGCGATCCTCTTTCTGGAGCCGGCTCTCATGGCACAACCATCCATCGACCTGCACGAACTCACGCAACGGGAGTATCCGTACGGGTTCAGCACCGATCTGGAAGCCGACGCCGCGCCGCGCGGACTGAATGAGGACGTGATTCGACTTATTTCCGCCAAGAAGAGCGAGCCCGCCTTCCTGCTTGATTGGCGACTGCGCGCCTACCGGCACTGGCTGACCATGACCGAGCCGTCGTGGTCGAGCGTGCGCTACCCGCCCATCGACTACCAGAACATCGTCTACTACTCGGCGCCCAAGGCGAAAACCGCGGGGCCGCAGCGCCTCGCGGAAGTCGATCCGGCGCTCCGGACCATGTTCGACAAGCTGGGCATCTCGCTCGCCGAGCAGGAGCGGCTTTCGGGCGTGGCCCTCGACGCCGTGGTGGACAGTGTCTCGGTAGCGACCAGTTTCAAGGCCAAGCTCGGCGAGCTCGGTATCATTT
>JADGRD010000244.1 GCA_017881285.1 Pseudomonadota bacterium
CACCATGGTCTTCGACCGCAAGCGCGGCGTGGTCGTCCTGTTCGGCGGGAGCAGAAACGACGGGACCTACCTGAACGAGATCTGGGAATACAAGGTCACCGGCTCTGGCATTGGCGTCGGATGCACGCAGGAGTTCGCGTCGTCCTGTGCGTCCGGGAACTGCGTGGAGGGCGTGTGCTGCGAGGCGGCCGCCTGCACCGGCGCGTGCAAGTCGTGCAACGTCCCCGAGTTGGAGGGCACGTGCGTGCTGGCCAAGGCAGGTACGGAGGTGTCGGGAAGCTGCACCAACGGACAGGCGTGCGATGGCAACGGCAACTGCAAGAGCAGAAACGGACAGGCGTGCAGCGACGCCAGCGCGTGCGCGACCGGCTTTTGCGTAGACGGCGTGTGTTGCGACACCCCATGCAATGGCGCGTGTGCCTCCTGCAACAACCCCGGCCAAGCAGGCAAGTGCAGTCCCTACGCGGCCGGCACCGATCCCCAAAACGAATGCGGCCAGGGCACGAGCGTTTGCAAATCGACCTGCGACGGCGTCGGGCGCTGCGCCTACCCCAAGGAAAATCTGAGCTGCGGCACCTGCCTGACCTGCGATGGTGCGGGCACCTGTTCGTTGGCGGACCGCTCCTGCGTGGGCGGCTCGGGTGGCTCGGGCAGGGGCGGCTCGACCGGCAGCACGCCGATGGGCGGCGTCGGCGGCTCGGTTCCGATGGGCGGCTCGGGCGGCTCGGGCAAAGGCGGCGCCAGCGGCACCCTTCCGTCGGGAGGCGGTGGGTACGTTCCGAACGGCGGCTCAGGCGGCGCCGGTGGCACGGGCAAAGGCGGCGCCGGCGGCTCGGGCGGCGTTGGCGGCTCAGGCGGCTCGCTCACCGGCCGAGGCGGCTCGGGCGGCGTTGGCGGCTCGCTCACTGGCCGAGGCGGCTCAGGTGGCGCGGGCGGGTCCATCAGTTCGGGCGGTTCGGGCGGCACAAGCGGGACTGGCGGCATTGACAGCCGTACGGGCGGCACGACCGGAAGCACCAGCGGCACGGGCGGCAAACAAGATGCGGGCGTCTCGCATGGAGGCGGCAGTGGAACTCCTGACGCCGGCGGCATCACCCGCTTGCACAGTTCGGGTTGCTCCTGCGAGCTTGGGCAGACCGGCCAGTCGGCCACCTTGCCCGCGGCGCCGTTGTTCATCGCAGGCTTCGCCCTCTTGCTCCGCTGGCGGCGCCGAAGCGCGCACTCCGCCAATCCACGCGCGGCGGCCCAGCGGCTCGCGAATTGAGTCAGGGCGCGCTGAACGCCCACCGATGCCACCCGACCCTCCCGCGCCATCGGGAGGGTCGCGAGAGTCCAAGCATTGGCGCTTCGTGCTCTCCGACCCAGCTCGTCCACGCTGTGGCCCGAGGACAGAAGACCCACCACATGAGCGAAACAGCAGGCTCGACTTGATATCTGCTTCACCCCGCACAAGGGTGGTTGGTCGGTCGAGCGAACGACAGATGGAGAGTTGCTCTTCCGCGCACCGAATGGACGAGAAATGCCAGTCGGATGCAGTGACGGATGTGGAGATCGACCGGCTTGGCCCAAGAGGAGGGAAGTCCGGCCGACACGCCAGGCCGCCTCGATGGCGACTGATCGAAACCACGGCCAACCAGCTCTTGCACGACCAGCGCGCCCATCGGCGTGGGACCCGCGCCGTCGGTGCGCGCGAGTTGCACGACGGGACGGCAGCGCAGCTCGGGACCGGCGGGCGGAAGGCCTGACATTGCCGCGGCCGCGAGTTGGGCCAGCACTGGGTCGCGCTCGGTCAGCTCATCATTGAGCCCCGGCGCCTAACCGAATCGCTCAGGGAACGTTCGCCGACTTGACCTCCCACGCGCTGTCCTTGCAGTAGGAGCAGCCAGTGCCGACCAGCAGGCCCTTGCCGGTCGCGGTCTCGTCGCCCTTGAGCCACCAGTTCAGCCACGCCAGGCCGATCTTGGTGAAGTCACCCCCGCGCGCCGCGGACAGATCGCCCCCGTGGCCGAGGTTCTTGCTGAACCACAGGACCGGCACGCTCAGCTTGCTGATGGCGGCGTAGCCTTCCCCGGCGCCGTTGTACGCCGTGTCGCTCGTGCCGCCCTCGACGAACAGCACGGGCGTGTGGACCAGGTCGTAGAAGCTCTGGGTGGCGCCCGCCATGCCGCTGCTCGTGACCCCCCACGTGGTGATGCGCGGATCGAGGACCATGGCTTGCGCCATCAGGCCTCCGCACGAAAAGCCGTTCGCGGCAATCTTCGTGGTGTCGAGGCTGTGGTAGTAGGCGCTGCACGGTTTTTCGTTCTCGGCGATGGCCCAGTCGATGTACGCCATCAGCGGCGCGCCCATCGCCGCGAGCTGGTTTCTGTCCATGGTGAGATTGCCAGTGCCATTCGGCGTCCCGTCCGCGACGACGAAATAGCCGTGCGAGGCGATCTCGCCCATGGCGGCCGTGTTCGCCAGCCCGTTCCGCTCGCAGGCACCCTCGCCCCAGACGAAGATCGGGTACTTCTCCGCGCCCCCGAGGTCGGTGGGCCGGAAGATGGTGCCCTCTTTGATGCCCGGATCGGCATTCGTCTCGACGGTCACCTTGTGCGGCCCGCTCCCCGATGCGCTCGCGCTCGCGGCCTTGGACGGAGTGCAGGTCCCCGCGCCAGTGCCGCCGCCCGTGCCGGCGCCGCCGCCGGAGCCGGCCGTGCTGCCGCCCGTGGCGCGTCCGCCCGTGCCCGTGCTTCCTCCCGTCGCTGCACCTCCCGTCGCTGCACCTCCCATCGCTGCGCCGCCCGTCGCGCCCGTGGCGCCACCGGCGTTGCGCCCGCCGGTGCTCACCGTGCCGCCGGATGGGGCCACGCCGCCGGTACCTTGGGTCGACAGTCCACCGGCGCCCCCGGTACCGCCGCCCGTCCCGGCGCCTCCGGTCCCCTGCTTGCCGCCGGTGCCTGTCGAGCCGCCGGACGCGGTGGCGCCCCCGCTGCCGCTCGTGCCGCCGCCGGCCGCATTGCCTCCCGAACCCGCCGTTCCGCCCGTGCTACTTCCGGGCGTGGTGGCTCCGCCCGTACCCCCGCTGGGCTTTCGAGCGCTGCTGCAAGCGATCGCGGTGACGCTGAGAAGCGCCGCAATCAACCTCGTCCTCGACACGTGCCGTGCTCTCATGGATGCCTCCCCCCAAGGAAGCTTGCCTTCACCCCCTGCGGATTGCCACAAGGGCCCAGAGCCGAGCGTAGCGAGGCGCGTTTCCCTCGCCCCGCAAGGGGGAGAGGGCGCGAGCCTCAGCGAGCGGGAGAGGCGAATCGGTTGGTCACATGGGCTGAGCTACCCGCCCCCTGGGCCGCCCGGTCCTGCGGCTGCCGCGGCACCCATCACCATCACGGCGTAGTAGTTGATGGCGGCAAAGGCGCGGCGTAGGTGCGGATTTGGCTTGAGGTCGGCCGATGACCTCGGCCCGACGGTCACCGCCCCACTGCGTCCGTCGCTGGCCCCTTCGATCTTGGCACGGCTCGCTCGTGGCTGGCTTGAGTGCAGCAACGCGGTCGTGCAGCTGACCCTTGAGGTACCGGCGAGACTGCGGCGCAGATTGGGCGGCGCCCAGCGGCTTGCCGCAGCCGTCGCAGCTCGGCAGGACGAGCAGAGGCGTCAGCAGGAGAAACCGCGTGGGCCCAGCAGAACGACGCGGTCGAGGCGCTAGGGGCAGGCAGTTGGGCTGGTCAGCGTCGCGCCGGCGTTCTTCTGCACCAGGGACTTCACCTCGGAGGCTGACACCATGAACGACTTGTACTCGTAGGGTGGTGTGAAGGACGTGCCACTTCCCTTCTGGTTCCCGGAGCAGCTCTCGAACAGGTTACCGATTGCTTCCTGGACCGAACCGGTCCCTGCCTGCTTGCCTAGGTCGATCGGCTCGGCCTGGCTGATGAAGTGATTGTTCTCGGTCCGCACGTTGCACATATAGCCGTTGGTCACACCCAGCTTCGATGCACCCACCGAGCTGTCCGAGGTGTAGAGATTGTTGACCACGTGGATGTAGCCGTAGCGGCACCGAGGCTGCCGCTCCATCGCGGCTTTCCACCAGTTGAACATGAAGGTGATGTCCAGCTTGCCATCGCTCTCGGGCTCGCTGTCGGACGAGGCGATGAGGTTCGACAGATTGTGCGGATGGCCCGACAAGGCGTAGCCGAAGACGTTCCAGGTGAACGTCACGGTGTCGGCGCCCTTCACCACGTCGGCATTGCCGTCCTGGCCGTCCCAGAACTCACAGTGGTCCACCCAGATGTTCTTCGAGCTGCCCTCGATATTGATGTTGTCCCAGGCTTGATCTTCGTTGGAGCCAGGGCCACGAACCACGACGTTGCGCAAAATGACGTTGCTGGCGCCGTTGATGTGAATGGCCGCCTTCAATTGGGTGCCGGCGCGCAGGCCGACGATGGTCTTGTTCGACTTGATTTCCAGTCGGTCGCCGGACGAGCCCGACCAGCCCGAGCCCAAGGTGCCGTCGATGTGGATGACGCGCGCCTGACTGTCGGCCGCATAGGTTTTCAGATCGGCGAAGGCCGTGACCACGATGGGCGCGACGTCGCCACCCCCGGTGACATTGAATTCCGCTCCATTTCGGCCGGTGCGGGTCGCCCAACCGATCGGCTTGCATGGATTTCCCGTCGACGCCGTGGTGCCACCCGTCGCGGTCGAGCCGCCCGTGCCGACGGCACCACCGGTAGCCCGGGAGCCGCCCGTGCCGACCGTGCCCCCGGTTGCCTTCGAGCCACCGGTCGCCGCCACCCCGCCCGTCGCCGAAGCGCCACCCGAACCGCCCCCGCCGCCCGTGGCCCTGCTGCCGCCCGTGGCGGTGGTGGAGCCGCCCGTGACCGACGCGCCGCCCGTATTGACCACGCCGCCCGAGGCCATGGTGCCGCCGGTCGCCTTCGAGCCGCCTGTGACCGACGCGCCGCCGGTATTGACGACGCCGCCCGTCGCCATGCTGCCGCCGGTGGCCCGCGAGCCGCCGGTCGCCGTCGTGCCACCCGTGGTGGCCGCGCCGCCGGTTGGCGTCACTCCCCCCGTCGACGTCACGCCGCCCGACCCTGCGCCACCCGTGGCCGTCGTGGCCGGAGCAGGGGTGGTGTTACCACACGCTTGGATCCAGATCGGCAGGCTCAACCACGTGGCGGCAAGGAGAAATCGTCGATGCATCTTCAAGCTCCCAGCTTTCATCGGCGTGCACGGTGAGAATGATCACCTCAACTTGGCGCCGATGACCGGGAAAACACAAGCGCAATTCCCACCGCTGGCTCGCTCGGAGCGTAACCGATAAAAGCGGGTCTGGTGCGCGGAAAAAGGGATGGCTGGAGCGAAGGCGACGGTCGAACCTGGATGGAGTAGCGACTCGCGAGGATGAACCCACGACCCTCGACCTGTAAGCGGTCCCACAATGAACCTTCGGTGGGCAGACCCCGGCGCTGCGGCGGGGCGCTCGGCCTACTCGAACAGCTCGACCTGGGGGCTCGGGCGCAGGCGCGTGACCGAGCGGAAGTACGGTGGCGGCCGGGCCTCGGCGAGGCCGAGGGGTTCGGTCCACAGGTTCTGGTGGCGGAGGAAGCGCTCGATACTCTCGGGGTCGCGGACTAGGGCGCGGTGGACGGTGCACGGCAGGCGGCGACCGACGTATGATGGACGGTGGAGGACGGATGTGGTCTCAGCCACGGATCCGCGGGGGCTACATGGCCCACAGCGGGTCGGGAACGGAACCTTCGGCGACGAGGCGACCTTCGGCCCCAACCCCGAATGGGGCGGATTCGGCCTGTGCGTCGCCGACTTCAACGGGGATGGCATCGATGATCTCGCCACCGCGGCCTACCTACGGCCCAACGCCAGCGACGAAGCCAGAGTCATCGGGTTATGGACCGGCTCGCGCGACCGCGGCTTCGCCATGGTCTCCACGGAAATCACCGCTGTCCCTGACGTCTATGAGGTCGCAACCGGCGACTTCAACGGCGATGGCCAGCCCGACATCGCGCTGGCACTTCAGCC
>JADGRD010000245.1 GCA_017881285.1 Pseudomonadota bacterium
GGCCTGGCAGTTACTAGACCTGTGGGCAGAGCCCGGCAGGGCTTGGCGAGGCCGCGCGAAGGGCGGGGGAGGCAGGGGGGGAGGCGGGTGCCGAGTGCGCAGCTAACCCTCTCAGGGTTCCCATCAGATCGCGTGGGCGTAGACGGGCTTTGCCCGTCGGAGCCAGAGCGCGGGAGGGCTTGGGAACCCTCTCAGGGTTCCCATCACAATGCCTAGCCCTGGAAGAAGCGATTCAGCGCCCAGACCTCGCGCGCGCGCAGGCCTTGGAAGCGAATGCCCATGCCCGCAGCTTGGTCGGGTCCACCGGGCTCGACCCAGCGGACCTCGCCCGTCACCTCGATCGGCTCCGGCTGGGTCGGGATGCGGAAGCGAATCTGCAGCCGGGATTGCAGGGGTAGGGTCTCGTCGGTTTCGACGAAAACCCCACCCAGGGAGATGTTCCCAGTGGTGGCGGTATGCGTGCGATTGCCGGCGACGACCTCGACATCCAGGCGGCGAGCGTAACGGGGATCTGTGCGACGAAAGTGGTCTGACACCAAACTAGCCTCTCGGGCGGCGTAAACCTTCTACCACCCTGGCGCCAATATTAGGGATAGTTGGCTGACGAATCAATCGCCGGCAACGATTCCGTGGGGTTCCAGCGCACTGTGCCTCGCCGCAACACGGACCCGCCCCCGGGAAGGCCATGGCTCTCAACGAAGACTAGCCACTGTCTTTCCCCGAAGAATTGGGTACTATGAGGCCATCCCGGCGGGGAAGAGCCGTCGCCCGCCATTTCGCCAACCATCCCCCTCGCCCGAGCACGACCCATGGACAAGGACCAAGAGCGCAGTTTCCTCGAGACACTTGCGCGGGTCTTGGCCTCGCTGCCCTTCGACCTCAAGGTCCTGCTCGAGGCGGTTTCCGATCCGGATCTCGAACACGAGGTGCGTGAGATCGCCGCGGCCGCCGTGGTGTACATCATCTCCCCGCGCGAGGGGAACATCGACCCGTACCTGCGCTATGGCGAGGATGCGATCATGCTCCGCCTGGCTGGCCGGCGTATCCTCGAGAAGGGCGGCGAGAGCGCGGGGCAGTTTCGCCAGCGCTTCGCCGAGGAATTCGAGCGCCTCGCGGGCGAGCTCGCGGTCATCGAACGCGCCTTGGGCCACCCCCTCATGGGCTGGCTCGACGGACGCTGGGCTGCCCTGCGCAAGGCCGCCTACGTGCGCAAGAAGATCTCGGTGTTCGTCGACGACCAGGAGGTCGGCATGTTGCTCTATGACGACGGCCTCAAGTTCGGCACCAACTACCCCATCTCGGAGAAGAGCCTGGCCGGTCGGCTCAAGCAGGCGCAGCCGCTCGTCGACCACTTGCAGAAGAAGTGGGACCAGAACAAGAAGAAGATCACGCAGCCCTAGCGCTTCGGATCGGGTGGAGCGGCCAGCAGGCGTGGATGTTGCGAGCGCGAGTTTCTCCAGATCAGGATTCGATCGATGGGTGAGGAAGCGGCCCCCTTTGGCACGGGTACCGATGCCATCCTGCAGGTGGCCGCGCAGGTCGCCGGTGGCGGCGTGGCCGTGGTCCCCGAGATCACGGCCGCGGCGCGGCTGGCGGCTCCCGCGCTTACCGCCATGCCGCCCGCGCGTCTGCGCCAGGCCTTGGAGCAGGTGATCCTGGGCTCGGCGGCGGGGCAGGGTCTGCAATGGCTGCACGACGCTGGCGTCCGCGCCGTGCTCTTGCCCGAGCTCGAGGCCACGGTCGACTTCTCCCAGGAGGCGGGCCGCCGGCACAAGGACGTCTGGGAGCACACCAAACAAGTCGTCATGCAGGCGTCGCCCCGGCCCTTGCTGCGCTGGGCGGCTTTGCTCCACGACGTGGGCAAGGTCTCGACGCGCGTCTTGCTACCCGACGGCCGGGTGACGTTTCACCGGCACGCGGAGGTGGGCGCGCGCCTGTTCGGGCCGATCGCGCGCCGGCTCGGCTTTCCGCGCGACGAACGGCAGCGCGTCTCGGGTCTCATCCTCCATCACCTGCGTGCCAACGCCTACGAGGCGGCATGGAGCGACGCGGCCGTGCGCCGCTTCGACCACGAGATGGGCGAGCTTCTGGACGACCTCATCGATCTCTCTCGCGCGGACGTCACCTCGGCGCGCCCGGGCCGCAAGCAGGAGGCCGCGCGCAACATCGACGCTCTTCTCCAGAGGATCCTGGTCGTTCGGGCCCTCGACGCGCGCGTCGCGCCGCTGCCGCCCGGGTTGGGCGACGCCATCATGGCGGCCTTCCACCTCTCGCCTTCGCGGCGGGTGGGCGAGCTTCGCAGGTTGTGCGAAGAGGCCATCGACCGTGGCGAGCTGGCCGAGCGGCAGTCGGCCGAGTACTACGTGGACCATCTGCGGCAGCAGGGGATCGACGGGTAGCCCAGCAGATCGCCCCGGCCGTTTCGCACTGGCGAAGCGATCCGGTTTGTGGGAAAAGGAAGGCGGTCCCGGGCGACGGAACACTTGCGAACCCCGCCAGGCCTGGAAGGGAGCAACGGTAGCTTGTCGACTGGGTGCTCGGGACCTTTGCTATTCCCCCGTGGTTAGGGCGGCGGGCGTAGGTCATGGCGTTGGGCCGCGAAATACACGATAGCGGCCACTTGGGCGGAATCCCTGCTATTGTTTCGGGGCAGACTCCATTGCAAGGAGGCCAGATGTCTCGCCTCGTCAAGTGCGTCAAGCTCGGTCAAGAGCTCCCAGGGATCGCCTACAAGCCGTTCAACAACGAGCTCGGACAGAGGATCTACGACAGCGTCTCGCAGCAGGCGTGGATGATGTGGCTCGAGTACTCCACCCGCATCGTCAATGAGTTCCGCTTGGATTTGGGTTCACCCGCGGGGCAGAAGCTTCTCTTCGAGCAGGCCGAACAGTTCTTCTTTGGGCCGGGCGGGCAGAACCCGCCTGACTATGTGCCGTAGGCGAACAGATCCGAATCCATGCCGGAATTCAAGGGACCCAGGAGCTCGGGCACGATGCCGGCGGCCATTCCCGCCGGTGCGCCGTCGCGGTCCAACCTCATGCCGCGCCTGGAGATCCCCCGTGATGCGCGCATCCCTCTCGCCGCGCAGGTTCGGCTTAAGTACGCCAGCATCCTCGATTTCCACGAAAGCCAGTCGGTGAACATCAGCCGCACGGGGATGTTCGTCGTCTCCGACACGCCGGGGCCGGTCGGCTCCCTGGTCGACTTCGCGTTCTGCCTCGAAGACGGATTGGTGCTGCTCAAGGGCAAGGGCGAGGTCGTCCGGGTCACGCAACAGCCGGTGGTGGGCATGGGCGTGCGCTTTCGCGAGCTCGACGAGGATAGCCGCAAGTGCCTCGCGCGCATCGTGGAGATCAACGAGCAGGAAGGGCGTTCATCGCGCATCTCCCTCGACTTCGGCGAAGGCCGGGCGCTCACGCCGCGTCCCGCTACGCCCTCGCCTCCCGCGCCCCTGCCCATCACGCCCCGGCCGGGGGCGGTTCCCGTGGCCCGCGCCGCGCACATGCTCCAAGGCGCCACACGGGTGCAACCGGGGCTTTCCGTCGTCGGCCAGGACGTGCAAGTCCGCCTCACGCCGCTCACGGTCGGCTACTTCACCAACAATCCCCTCATCAATATCCGCCTGGGCGGGTTCGTCATCCCGGTGGACGACGAGATTTCCATGGGGGCGACTTTCGAGGTGACCATCGTCGACAACGACGGGATTTCGCTCTTTCACGGCAAAGGCAAGGTCGTGGCCAAGGATGGGCATCGCATCGGCATCCGGCTCTCGGACGTGAGCAAGCCCGTGTTCACGCGGCTACAAGCCGAAGTCGCGAGGCTGAGCCCTGGCGGCAAGTAGGTTCCTCGTCGACTGCGAGGGACAGAGTCGATACACTAGCGCCGTGACTGCGCAGAACAGCAAGGAAGCCGAGGCAAGCGACGACAAGGCCACCGAGGCGCATGCGCGCCTGGCCGGCACCGGGCGCAATGCTCCATGTCCGTGTGGCTCGGGTAAGAAGTACAAGAAGTGCCATCTGGCCGCCGACGAAGGCGCCGTGGCCGCGCCGGCCGCGGCCCCGGATCCCGAGGAAATGCTGGCCACGGGCTGGCGGTTGTTCGAGCAGCGGCGGCCGGGCGCCGCGGAGAAATTGTTCCGCTCCGCTCTCGCCCTGCGCCCGGAGTGGGCCGATGCCCTGGCCGGCATTGGCCTAGCGCGCCTGCAGTCGGGCGACAACGAGGGCGCGCGCCAGGAGTTCCGCGAGGTCCAGCGCGTATCCGAGTCGATCGCGGCCGAGCTGCGCGGCTCGGGAGCCAAGGATGCCTTCACGCGCAAGGAGTCGCAGGCCTACATCCGCTCGTGCCACGCACTTGGATGCCTGGACTTCGACGAGAAGAAGTACGAGGAGGCGCTGGTCGAGCTCGAGCGGGTCTTTGCCGTCGACGAAGGCGCGGTGGGCACCGAAGCGCGCCTCATCGCCGGCATCGCCCTGGTGAAGCTGGGCCGTGCCGCCGAGGCGGCGCCGGTGCTCGAAGTCGCGGCCAAGGCGGAGGCGGGCGCCGGTCGCGCGCCGATGAGCCTGGGGCTGGCGCATTTTCTCGCAGGCAACCGCGAGGCCGCGGAGCGCGCGCTCGAGCAGGCCCTTGCCGCGAACGCCAACCTGGCCAAGGTCCTGCTTGGCCGCATCCCCAAGCGCGCCGCCAACTTGGGCACGGCGACGCCGGGCAGCCGCGAGGAAGCCTTCGGCTACGTGCAGACCTACGGGGATGCCTGGGAGGCGCCCGCCAAAAAGTTCCTCGAAGAGTACTTGGAAACCCGGGCGGCGTTGCCCAAGGCGGCCGCGAGCGAAGGCGCGCCCGAAAGCGGCTAGGGCGGGGGCAGCGAGGCAGCGGCCATGACTCCTGACGGCCCCATCCCGAAGTCGCCCCGCGAACGGCGGGCCTCGCGCCGCAACGCCATCCACGTGCGTGTGCACCTGTCGGACACGCAGGGCGGCTTCTCCGGGCGCAGCGTCGACGTCAGCCGTGGGGGGCTGTTCGTGCTCTCCAGCGAGACCCGCCGGGTGGGCACTCTCTTGCGCATCCGCGTGCTCGCCCCGCGGGGTGAAGCGGTGTTGGCCGTCGGCGTCGTGGTGCGTTGCTTCTCTAATCTCGAGGGGAGCAACGAAGGCAACACCGCCATCGCCATCGCGCTGACCTCGACGAGCGAGGCCTGGGATCGCTTTTGGGACGACGTCAATGCCAGCGACGAGGGCGAAGACGAGCCCGAACCGACGGGCCCCGGCGACGACAGTCGGGAGCCGCCGTGAGCGGCGGGATCATTTTTCCCGTCTCGCAGGAGAAGCTCCTGGCTCTGCGCCGGCGTCTGGCGGGCCTCGGCATCCGCGAGGAGGATCTGCGCGAGACTTTCGTCACCTCGCAAGGCAAGGGCGGGCAGAACGTGAACAAGGTCGCCACCTGCGTGGTGCTGGTGCACGAACCGAGTGGCATTGGCCTCAAGTGCCAGCAGGAGCGCTCGCAGGGGCTCAATCGCTACCTCGCGCGCAAGATTCTCGCCGACAAGATCGAGGAGGTGAGGCTGGGGGCGGAGAGCCGGCGCGTGCAAGCGGCCGAACGCATCCGCCGGCAGAAACGCCGCCGCTCGCGCCGCGCGAAGAACCGCATACTCGCCGACAAGCACGCGCGCGCCGCCGTCAAATCCCTGCGCGGCCCCGTGCCACGCGACGGCGACTGAGTTTTCGGAAAACCACCGTCCTTACCCGCCGGCGGGGCGGGTCATGCGGACGGCGGCGTGGGCGGGATGACCGGGGCAGCCGGGCGGAGCGAGCTTGCGCAGCTCGATGCGGAAGATGGCCCAGGGAAACTTCGCGCCGAGCGCGTCGAGCATGCGTCCGGCCAGGGATTCGAGCAGGTGATGGGTCTCCGACGTGCCGAGCCCGACGATGATCTCCGCCACCTCGCGATAGTCGATGGTGTCGGCTAGCTCGTCGCTCGCCGCCGCCTTGTCGAGCGGTATCTCGATTTCGAT
>JADGRD010000246.1 GCA_017881285.1 Pseudomonadota bacterium
GTGGGCGACGACGAGCTGAGCGCCGGGACGCTGTACCCGACGGGGCACGAGCCCGACAATTGCAACGGCGTCAGCAACACCAGCGGCGCCACGGTGGTGGTCACGGGCGGCAGTGGCGCCAGCGTCACCTTGACCCCCAATCCCGCCGGGAACTTCTACTCGACCACCAGCTTGGCTCCTCCCTATCAGGCCAAGGTGGTGAACGCCGCTGGCGCTGAAAGGGCGATGGTCTCGAAGGTGAGCAGCGGCGACTGCAATAGCTGCCACACGCAAAGCGGCGCGAGCGGTGCGCCGGGCCGCATTACCATGCCGTAGTTCCTCGCAAGAGTGGGAGTAGAAGAAAGACTCCGCGTGGGATTGGCCAGGCGTTCCGCATGCAGGGGCGGAGAACGCAATTCATGGTCCACTCTTCCAGGCATGCAGGGCGAGGATCAACCTTCCCGAGGCGAGCGTGTAGTCATTTCCGAACTCCATCCCGTAGTGTCCGGAAAATAGATGCGACGATTCTCGCATGATTTCGAGTGGATCTGGAGCTTGGAAGGGCAGGCTTGCTGGGGCAGGGTACCCGGCAATGTTGCCCGCGACGCTGCAGTTCCTCATCGTGATGATCGCCTCCGCGATCAACGACCGGCTGCGGCGGAAGCTCGACTACGTGGAGGAAGAGAGGCGCATCCTCCGGGAACAACTTGACGCCGCCACCGGAGGCAAGAAGATCTCCTTTACCGCCCAGCAGCCCGGCCTCGGTGAAGGTGACGTGGTCCTGGGCGATTGGCGGGCCTCAGCACGTACTTGAGGAGGTTGGTCCTGCCGAGGTCGTCCGTAGCGCCGACGCGGCTTGCCGAAATCGTCATGAAATCCACGCATTGAAGGGTGGGCGCGGGTCTTTGCCGACCGCCCGGCATCTAAACGCTCGCGATCGAGGATCGCATCGTCCGGACCCCTGACGCGAAGTCGCGCGGCGGAGTCCATCACCAGGAGACATTCATGCAAGCCATCGTTCAAGACAGCTATGGATCGGCAGATGTGTTGAAGCTCAGGGAGATCGCCCGTCCGCAGATCGGCGCGAACGACGTTCTCATTCGCGTTCACGCGGCCGGCGTCGACTTCGGCGTGTGGCATCTGATGGCGGGCTTTCCGTACGCGGTGCGACTCGTGATGGGTGTGCGCAAACCCAGGAACCCCGTTCGCGGCCAGGAGTTCGCCGGGGTCGTCGACGCGATTGGCGCGAACGTGACCGCGTTGAAGACGGGCGACGAAGTTTTCGGCGTCAGCGATGGTTCGTTCGCCGAGTACGCCCGCGCCTCGCAGGCCCGCGTGCTGAACAAACCGTCAAACCTCACCTTTGAGCAGGCGGCGGTAGTGCCCATCTCCGCGACCACGGCGCTGGTGGGGCTGCGCGCGGCGAAGGTCGAGGCGGGACAGAGGGTGCTGGTCGTCGGCGCGGGCGGCGGTGTGGGGTCGTATGTCGTGCAGCTCGCGCGCTCGATGGGGGCCGAGGTGACGGGCGTGTGCAGCACCTCGAAGCTGGAATTCGTGCGTTCGATCGGTGCGACGCACGTCATCGACTACACGCGAGAAGACTTCGCCGACGGTGGCCGTCGCTACGACGCGATCATCGACCTCGCGGGCAGCCGCGCGGTCTCCCACCTGAGACGCGCGCTCACGCCGACAGGCACGCTGGTGATCCTCGGTGGTGAAGGCGGCGGCCGATGGTTGGGCATGGGTCGCCAACTGTGGTCCAAGATCGTGGGGCTCGGAAGCCGCCAGAAGTTTCGGTCGCCCCTTGGACTGGTGAACCAGAAGGATCTCGGCATTCTCAAGGAACTCTTCGAGGCCGGAACGGTCACGCCAATCATCGACCGCAGCTATCCGCTGCGTGAGGTACCGACGGCCGTGCGTGCGCTCGCAGAAGGGCACTCGCGCGGTAAATCCGTGATCAAAGTGTGTTGATTCGCGCCTACGGAACCGCGCAGCTCCACCTGCGGTCGCCGGAGACACCGTTCACGCGCGCGCCCGCCTGGCCGGGGCAGAGGACCTGCGTGCCCGCGGTGTCCGCATAGATCGAAGTGCGCGGGCCTAGCGCGAGCGTGAACGTGGAGTCGCACGCATAGGCTAGAACGAATAGACGTTTCGATGCCCTACCAGGGCGCCGATGAGTGCACCTACCCCGCCCGTCACGAGGCCGAGTCCCAGGACAGCCCCCAACGTTGGATCGCTGTGGTTGTGGCAGTAGTCAACGTCCGATTGATCGCTTCCGGAGCACGCCATGGCGTTGGTATACGCGCCCAGGGCAAGGCCCGCGAGAACGCCTGGTATTGCCCCGATCAGAAATCCTTCCAGCGCGCCTTTCGATGCGTCCCTGTATTGGATTCGTCGAGCGCTTGCGAAGGGAATGGCGAGGGGGGGAACCTTCGCATCCGGCTCCACCAGGAAACCCCAGTCGGTCATGCCTAGCCGGCCTCCCCGCACCCAGACTGGCCTGGAGGGTGGTGCCGCGGGAGACTGGAGCTCGACGTCCACTTCCCGATAACCGACGGCTTGGAGAATTCCCGCGGCCACGGCGGGCGAGACCGGATGCGAAACCGCCGTGGTGGTGGAGCATGCGATGCTCCCGATGCATGCCAGGAGTACGAGCACGCGGGACTGGTGTGTGAATTTCACCAGGCGCAGTCTATCCGATCGTAACCCCAGCCGGAACCGGCGACGCCCGGGGAAGTGCCGAAGACCTAATTGGCGCGAGCTGGACGCTGGAGGCTGGAGAGAGAGGAGAAGACCGAACGCTTGCCAACGCGGTCGCCTGAAGGGAAGATGACTTGGCCGCCGAGGCAGCGGCAGGCCGTTGTGATGAGCAGTGGCGGGAGCGCCTGAATTCCGTCCGGCGCGTGATCGCCGCTACGTCCTTGCGCTCTCACCCCATCCGATCGCTTGCGGAACAGGGCGGGAAGAGGTCCGGGATCGACACGTGTTACGGCGTCTTCGCGGGGCGCCGACGGCGAACCAAGGAGAGGAGGATGAATCCGAGCAACAGCAACGCTCCGCTGCCGGTCGCTCGCTCACGTCCTTGAATCGCACACGCGCAACCGGAGGATGAGCCGCCGCCCGGCTTTGTCGAGGCTCCGCCCGACCCCGAATTGCCGCCGCTCTGGCCACCCGCACCAGAGGCCGAGCCGCCGGTGCCATTTCCACCCAAGCCTGCGCCGCCTGCTCCGGCGACCCCTCCACTGCCCGCGGTCACGCCGCCTGTGCCCGCTCCGCCGGAACCGCCAGCAGCAACTGCGGTCGAGCCGCCGGTGCCGCCCGAGCGACCGCCGGTGGCAGTTGCGCCGCCGGAGCCGCTTCCGCCGAGCCCGCCGGTGGCAGTTGCGCCGCCGGAGCCGTTTCCGCCCAGTCCGCCGGTGCCAGTTGCGCCGCCGGAGCCGTTCCCGCCCAGACCGCCGTCGGAGCCAGAGCGACCGCCCGTGCCCGTTGCGCCACCGGCGCCGCTTCCACCCATACCACCGTCGCGACCGCCGGTGCCCGTCGAGCCGCCAGTTCCACTACCTCCGCCGGTCCCCCCCGTGGCGCTGCTTCCTCCGGTACCAAAGTCGCTGTCGAACGTTACGCCGTCGAAGGGCACCACGACGACCTTGGTGCCGTGGTTGGTGCCGGGCAGTACCTGGTTGTCCTTGTCGACATCGGATACGGCCCAGGTGATATGGGTCGGGTGGCCGTCTTCCAGCACGACGCCCGGTCGTTCCATCTTGTACCATGCGTTGCAGGTGGTGCTTCCCTCGTAGCAGAAGATCTTCTGGTAGTCCCGGGGAGACCAGGCGTACCCGTTGTCCTTCCAGGCGAGGCCGTCAGGCGAATACACGTGCCAGCCGACTCGATCTCCGGAACCCGAATAGATGACGTGGTAGGTCCCGCCGCTGCGCCAAATGTGGGGATCTTCTTGCCAGATATAGGTCGGATTGGGTACGCCCGGTATCGAGGTCCGCTTCGCGTAGATGCTGCCGACAACCGGATTACCCTGTGCGTCGGTAGGGTTCTGGGTATACGCGCACGTCGGCTTCTGCTTCACGTAGTGGCCACACAGGGTGTCCGCGATCGCGATGGTCCCGTTGCGCTCCACGATTTGGTACTTGCCGTCGTGGCGCGGAAACATGCTTACGTTGGACGAACCGATATCGCTTTGGGGTGAACAACCCGTCCATGGGCCGTCGAGAGAGCTCGACTTGAAGATCTGGAAGGGAACGATCTCGCCGACCACTACCGCATAGGTGCCGTCCGGTAGCTCCGCCGCGGAAACGTTGTGCCCCTTGTGCGGTGTGGAGCCGCCTGTGCTGTACACGTAGTCTTGTCGTAGGTACGGGCCAAGCACGTTGGTTTGGCTGATGGCATGATAGGCGTCGGAGCCCTGCCACGCCGTCCCGAAGTTCGAGTTTGCGTCGAACGTGCTCATGAACATGTGGTACTTGCCGTCCTTGGCCTTGATGATCTGGCCGTCCCAGTAGTACCACTGCGGGTGAACGCCCGCGCCCATGGCGCTCTCGATGCCGTTGGACAGATCGCGCGGCAACGCCGCCGTCCCCCAGCTGGCCGAGCTGAGCGGCGAGACGATGGGGGTCGGTTTGAGATAGTCCTCAAACGGTTTCGCGCTTGCGGTTCCAGCCAGGCTGACGTGCGCGAGGAATATGGCCGTCGCGATTCCGGCCGCGAGGCGTGCGGATTGCGTTGAAAAAGGTGAAAGCAGTTCGTTCAGTTTGCGCATCATTGAAACCTCGTTTTTCATGGCAGGACAGATTCACTTCACTTCGCAGCCCACGGCCAATAGACCGAGTAGCGCTGATGGTGGAGATCGTAGAGTGGTCGGAACGTAGTCCCCGTGGCGGAGCCAGCGTTTTGTGCTTTGTACGCCATCGGGGTACCGGCCATAGGGGTAAGCCAGTCGGCGGGACTCGTGGAGCTGTTGGTAATGGTCGGGACATTGACCGACGCGGTGCTGAGGTATGCATCCTTGTCCGCGAAATCGTTCGGCATGTTTGCGCTGCCCAGCTCACCGGCGAGCAATACCGGACCGAAGAACACCGCGACCATCGACGAGGCGTCCTGGGCATGCTCGAGGCGCAGCGCAGCCGGAAGCGTGAGCGTGACGACATCGCCAACCTTCCACTGGCGACTGACCGCAACGTAGGTCGAAGCAGCCGCCGACGTCGTCTGTGCGGTTCCGTTGACCGCCACTGTCGCTGAGCCCGAAACCCACGAGGGGATGCGCAGGTTGAGGGTGGCCTGGGTCGTGTCGCCGCCCTTCGTGATCGTGATACTAACTTGCTCGCCGGCGGCGGCATTGCCCTTCTGCTGTAGGGTCAGCCCGGTTGCATCCCAGGTCAGCTCATTGGGGAAGTAGAGATTGATCCACAGCGAGCTGCCCTGCTGGAAATAGATGCCCTCGTTGTAGCGTGGCGTGTTTTCTATTCCAGTGCCGTTGTCACAGAACGTGCCATTGATGTAAGTGCGGAAATTGCCGTAGAGCGGCGTGAAGTACACGACATTGCCGGTGTCGGGCGCGACCGAGGCAAGAATGTGGTTGTAAAGCGCGCGCTCGTAGTACTCAGCGTAGTCGACACGTGGGCTTCGCTCGAACAGGACCGACGTCAGCTTGAGCATGTTGTGCGTGTTGCAGGTCTCGGCGGTCGTGGGCGGGAGGACCTTCTGCCCGTCGATCGATGCGCCGGCCTCCGCCCCTGGCTTGTCGAGCCATTCGTGGAATGAGTCGCCGCCGATGACGAAGGCGTGCTTTCCGGTGAGCATCTTCCAGAAGTTCTCGGATGCCTGAAGGCTGGTCGTGTCACCGCTCAGATTGGCGGTATGGGCGATACCGAGCGCCTGAGCGATATGGCAGTTGCCATGAAGGCCATTCAAGTTGTCCTGTGCCGCGGCGAGGGGAGTGATGAACCACGAGCGATTGAATATCTTCGCGGTGTCCAGGTACTTCTTCTG
>JADGRD010000247.1 GCA_017881285.1 Pseudomonadota bacterium
CAACTGCGCAATTTCACTCGGTCCCTCAAACCGTTCGGCGCTCTAGGTTCGCGGCGGCGTTTTCGAGATCCGGAGCCGCCCGCTCTTCACCGTGATCACGGCACCTGCCGCCACATCGTCGGCGTGGCTGCTAAGAACTTCGGCCAGCAACCGGGTGCGGGGGCCGGCGGGCACGTCGGGCAGTCGTATCAGCCCGGAGTGTTCAGCGCCGCCATGCACGAGCCGGCCGAAGTCGGTGTCGATGGTGACCAGAATTCGGCTCTCGCGGGCCGCCATCCCGATGATCGCCCCGTCACCCGGATCTGGCCCCAACCCTGATACTTCGACTACGTCGTGCCCTTGCGCCCGCAGCCACTCCGCCAGCCGATGACCGGCGCAACGATCGATGAGGAATCTCACTTGGCGACTTGAACCGCGTCGAGGGAATCATCGGCCAGGACGGCGTGCGCGTAGGCAAGGCAGGCACGGATGTCATCTGGTTCGAGGCCAGGGTAGTCGGACAGAATGGCCTCTGCGGTTTCACCCTGGGCCAGGAGATTGACGACCATTTCGACCGAGATGCGCATTCCCCGGACGATTGGCTTGCCGCCAAAAACGTCGCGGTTGGATGAGATACGGCCGAGCAGAGACTGGTCAGTCATTACGATCATGGTAGCGCCGCGCACCGGGACAAGCAACCCGAGCCACTTCGCCAGTCACCCTGTGGCGGCCTTCCAGCGGCGGGTGGACTTGTGGGTGTAGCCGGTGAGCAGGCCCAGGGCTTCGAGGCGTTCAAGGACTTCTTCGACGTTGGTCTTCTTGGCGCCCTTGAAGGCGGCGCAGACCTTGTCGATGGTCCAGGCCTCGTGGGTGCGGGCCACCAGGTCGCGGATGGCGGCGATCTGTTCGGGGAGCCTCTTGGGCCAGGCGGTGCCGGTGGTTGGTAGCCGGGCCGCGGCTTCTTCGGATTCGCCGGTGGCGGCGAGCTCTTCTTGAGTCGCCCCCTTGGCGCCTTTGGGATTCTGAAATTCCGGGCGTAGCCAGCGAATGAGGCCGCGTTTCTCTTTGGCCGCGCGCTCCCGCGCTTCTGCGCTACGCGATCCAGGCTTTGTGCTATTCAGCTTCGCACGCGATAAGGTCGGAGAACGCAATGCCTGAACCGCAACACGTCAAAGTCGCCATCATCGGCGGCGGCCCGGCCGGCTGCACGGCCGCCATCTACGCCGCCCGCGCCAACCTCTCGCCCGTGCTGTTCGAGGGGGGAGGGCTCTTGGTCGAGCCCATCACCACCCCGGGCGGACAGCTCACTATCACCACCGAGGTGGAGAACTACCCGGGATTCCCGCACGGCGTCGGCGGTCCGAAGCTGATGGTGCTCATGCGCGCGCAAGCCGAGCACAACGGCGCCCGGGTCGTCACCACCGACGTCACCGCGGTCGATCTGTCGGCGCGGCCGTTCAAGATCGCGACGGGCGAAGGCGAATTCCTGGCCGAGACGCTCATCGTCGCGACCGGCGCCTCGGCCAAGTGGATGGGCATTCCCTCGGAGGAGAAGTTTCGCAACCACGGCCTCTCGGCCTGCGCGACGTGCGACGGAGCCTTCTTCAAGGGCATGCCTCTGATCGTCGTGGGCGGCGGCGACACGGCCATGGAGGAGGCGACCTACCGCGCCAACCTGGCTTCCAAGGTGACCATCGTGCACCGCCGCGACGGCTTTCGCGCCTCGCGCGCCATGCTCGAACGCGCGCGGCGCAACCCCAAGATCGAATTCGTCACCAACGCCATCGTCGACGAGATCCTGGGCGAGCTGCCGCGGCCTGGCGTCACCGGGGTTCGCCTGCGCGACCCGCGCGACGGCAGCACGCGCGAGCTGGCCTGCCAAGGGATCTTCGTGGCCATCGGCCACAGCCCGAATAGCGAGCTCTACAAGGGCCGGCTGGCCATGGACGAAACCGGCTACCTCAAGACCCAGCCGGGCTCGACGGCCACCAACGTGCGGGGCGTGTTCGCCTGCGGCGACGTCGCCGACCACGTCTACCGCCAAGCCGTCACCGCCGCCGGCACCGGCTGCATGGCCGCCATCGACGCCGAGCGGTTTCTCCAAGAATAGGCGCAGCCTCGATCCCTCCCCCTCTGCGCTCTCCTCCCCCTCTGCGCCCTCTCCGGTTCACCACTGGTAGTTGCGCCACTCCGGTAGCATAATTGGGGGCGATGAGCGAGAGCACGCCTCCGGTCGACCCGGCCAACGAGCCCGAGATTATCGTGGAGGAGACTGCGGCGGTCGACGTGCTCGCCAACGCGCCGAACACCGAGCACATCGCCGCATGCCTGACCAAGGTCAGCCTCTTCGCGGATCTGCCGGCGGTGTACCTGCGGCGCATCGCCGGCCTCGGCGTCGAGGAGAGCTACGCGCGCGGCGCCCCGGTCTTCGCCGAGGGCACCTCGGGCGACAAGCTCTTCGTCATTCTCTCGGGCTCGGTGCGCATCAGTCGCCAGGTTCCCGGCATGGGCGAGGAGGCGCTGGCCATCCTCAAGACCGGTGACTACTTCGGCGAGATGGCGCTCATCGACGATTTTCCGCGTAGCGCCGACGCCATCGCCCACGAAAGCTGCCGACTCCTGGTCCTCACCAAGGAGCGCGTCGCGGACCTGCTTTTCGTCGATCGCGACCTGGCCTACGACCTTCTGTGGAGCTTCGTGCGCACCCTCTCGGCCCGCTTGCGCGAGACCAACGACAAGATGACCTTCCTCGCGGTGAGCAGCAGGTTCTAGGCCGCTGCCATGGATTCCGAGGGCAAGAAGATGTGGGGCACCGCCGCCTCGGCCAGTGCGGTTGGTATTGAAATCGCGGTGGCGATTGGCTTAGGTTACTTCGGCGGACAGTACCTGGATCGCAAGCTCGGGGTGGCCCCCTGGCTCACGTGGGTGGGATTCGCCGCCGGGGTGGGGGCCAGCATCAAGGCCTTGATTCGGGTGGTGCGCAGCTACAACAAGAGCCTCGAACCAGACGAACCGCCGGACCAGAAATGAAGAACAACCGCTTCGGCACCATGGATCTCGCGAACCTGATCCTGGGCGTGTTCGTCACCGTGTTGTCGGGGCTGGTGTGGGGGAGGTCCGGCACCATGGCGGCGGGCGTGGGCGCATCGCTCGCGTGCATCAACCTGTGGGTCATCCGGCGGCTGGCCGGCCGCGCCGTCCTGCGTGCCGCGGCGGGTGACAAGGGCCAGGCCGCCTGGCTGATCGCGGCGCTGAGTGCGAAAATGATGATTCTCTTCGCGCTGGTCTGGGTCGCCATCCGCATCTACAATCTGGCCCTCGTGCCGTTCGCTATCGGAATCTCCGTTCTTCCCATCTCGCTGGTGTTCTCCGGGCTGTGGTTGTCCTCAACGGCCGGCGAGCAGGGGAGCGCATAGAGCATGGATCCACATTCCACCTGGTTCAGTTTCTTCCCGGGGTACGAAACCCTGCGCGGCAACCTGGAAATCTACTTTGGCCGCGAGTGGACCTGGCAGGTCTTCCAGGCCACCCACTTCGAGATCGACCACATCCTCGGTGGCTTGCTGGTCTTCCTGGCGCTCGCGCTGCTGGCCTTTCGCTACGCGCTGAGCGTGCACTTCTCGGGTGACGGTGGTGCGGTGCCCCCGGCCCGCTTCGGGGCTCGCGCCTTGCTCGAAACCTTCGCCGACCTGGTCTACAGCCTGATGGAAGGCCCCATGGGCGCCAAGAACGCCCGACGGTACCTGCCACTCATCGGCTCGCTCTTCCTATTTATCCTCTTTTCCAACCTGCTCTCGCTCATCCCGGGCTTCCTGCCGCCGACTGCGACGCTCAAGACCAACGTCGGGCTGGCCGTGCTGGTCTTCGTCCTGACCCACGTGTTCGGCGTGATCGCCCATGGGCCCAGGTACTTCAAGCACTTCCTGGGCCCGATTTGGTGGCTGGCGCCACTCATGTTTCCCATCGAGCTCATCAGCCACATCGCGCGCCCGGTGTCGCTCTCCGTACGTCTTCTCGGCAACATCTCCGCCGACCACAAGGTCCCCGTCGTGTTCTTCGCGATCTTCCCTCTGCTCCTGCCCGTGCCATTTCTCGCCCTGGGCGTCTTCGTTGCCATCGTTCAGGCTGTCGTGTTTTCCATGCTCTCGACCATCTACATCTCGACCGCTATTGCTCACGAGGAGCACTAGGCATATCTTCTGCCCCACCCATCACGTCCCGCATAGGAGGATCCTGAAATGCGCCGAGTCGCCAAGCTGTTCGTCCCGTTGGCCGCCTTCGTGCTGACCGCTCTCTCCAGCGCCGCCGCGTTCGCGCAGGGCGCTGCCGCCGCCGCCGACAATTCCAAGGGCCTCATCGGCATCGGCGCCGCGCTCGCCATCGGGTTGGCCGCTCTGGGTGGTGGTCTCGGGCAGGGCCGCGCCGCCGCCTCCGCGCTCGACGGCATTGCCCGCAACCCGCAGGCCTCGGGCAAGATCTTCATGCCCATGATCGTCGGTCTGGCGCTCATCGAGTCCCTGGTCATCTACGGCCTCATCATCGCCATCATCCTGACCGGCAAGCTGTAGCCGCCGCGCGGGTTGATCCCGATCACGCAGCGGGGTAAATTCGGGGTTCCCTCGGCCTCGCTTTGGTTTAGGCTTTCAGCATCGTCCGCTGGGTGGAGGCCGCATGTTGGCCGAGATCGAATTCTCGTTGGTGTCTTTGGCTTTTGCTCTCGCGGGCTGCGGCAGCCGAAGCTTGATGGTCGGCCGTGACGCGGGGACGGCACGCGACAGTGCCGCGCTGCCCGACAGTGCGCTGAACGGCGATGTGTTCGTGGGCAGCGACGTCTTCGTGCCAGCCGATGTCCTCCCTGACTTGGCGCTTCTGCCGGATGTGGCGCTCTCGCCCGACGCGGCTCCCGATGGGGACAGCATCCGGCCAGACGTGGCCTCCGATCCCGCCCCCGATCGTGTCGTCCCGACCGAGGTGGCGGCCGATAATGTCCTGCGCGACGGACCGGTCGATCTCCTGCCTCGGGATCTGCCGCCTATCACAGACCTGGGTGGCGACAGCGCCATACGGGACCAGGCGACGGAGCCGCGGCCAGCGGATGTCGGCTCACCCGATGTCGCGGGCGATGTCTCCCCGGAAGCCGCGCGCGAGGTGCAGTCCTTCGTGGTCGATGGCGCGCTCGCGTCGTTCTGTTCCGGGGACTTGCCCCACATGGTCGTCAACGGCATCGAGTCCTATCCCGTTGTCACGGGGAGGATGCTTCCGTTGGACTGCTGTGACGCGGGCCTGTTCACCGTCACGACCAATACCTTTGCCGAGCAAGTCACCTTCAGGTGGCAACGCTTCTCGGGAAGCTTTCGGTATCCCGCGTCGGTCGACCTATCCAATCCCGGGAGCGACTGGTCGTTGCGGCTGGTCGCCGGCTGCGATCCGGTGCTGTCCAGCTGCACCGGGCCCGGCGACGCCTACACGACCGGGCTCGAGGGACTGCTGGACATCGCTCGCAGCGGCTCGCAATTCGACATGAGCCTGTGCCTGCACGTCGTGGAACCCGCTGGCAGCCCGCATCCCCTCATCCACACCTTCGATCTCTACGCCCCGCACGTCCTGACGACCTACTAGACTGGCGTGCGCTGCGTACGATAGGCGGACTTGCGCAGGACCATGACCAGCAACCCGGTGGCCACGAAAAGCAAGCCCGCGGCCAGGCCCCACCAGATTCCTACCAGGCCATGGCCGCCACGCAGGGCGAGGCCATAGGCGAGCGGCAGTCCCAGCAAGTAGTAGCCGCCGAAGTTGAGGACCGCGGCGGGCTTGGTGCGGCCCAGGCCGCGCAGGATCCCGCTCGCCACCACCTGGGTTCCGTCGAGTAGCTGGAAGGCGGCCGCGATGGGCAGGACCTGCGCGCAGAGGCGCGCCACCGCTGGCTCGGCGCCGTACAGGCGCGGGAGCTGCCAGCGCAGAAAGAAAAAGGCCATGGCGAAGAAGGACATCACGCCCAC